>CANTWQ010000038.1 GCA_947853365.1 uncultured Bacilli bacterium | reverse complement strand
TTAGCGCCTTATAAAGTTGCTGTTTTACCACTCGTTAAAAAATATCATAGTGAGCGTGCCATGGAACTTTATCAAACATTATCTCGATATTTTTCAGTAACTTATGATGAAAGTGGTAATATTGGTAAACGCTATCGTCGCTGTGATGCGATTGGAACACCATATTGTATTACGATCGACAATGATACATTAGAAAACAATACTGTAACAATTCGCGATCGGGATACCATGCACCAAATTACCATTTCGCTCGATGAAGTCATCCCATATTTGCAAGAAAAATTGTTTTATTAAACCAAAATCAAAAATGAAAGCAAGGAACTTATGTAAATAGATAAAAAACTTGCTTTTTTTAATTGATTTACGTTTTTGCTTCGTTTGACTAATCATACTTCTGTTTTGTGTTCTGATAAGACACTTTTCCTTTTCTTTGAACAAAAATTCTTACAAAAATAGAAAAAAGCGTCAGTTGCATTTTCTAAATCCTCATGCTATCATGGAAAACGATTGATCCAATCCAGAAAAAAACAATTCATCTCCTATTCTAAAATATTCATCCCTAAAGTTTAAGCTGCTTCACCTGGATATGATCAATCATCATTTCATCGATCAAAGAACCAAAATAATAACACACTCCATTCATTCTATAGCGGGATATTTCTGTTTTCAGAGGTTTTTGGTTGAACCTTATGTATATTGCCTTTTTCCTTTCAAGTAGCAAACATACTTTTTTAAAACAAATAAAAGATCGATGAAATCGAGAGCGAAAGCTCTCTTTTGTTTTGCCCAAAAAAAGGACTTTCTTTTTTTCTCCATTTTCGATATAATGTATGCTGTGGAGGAGGAAGAAGCAATGGAAGAAACGATGGATCGTAAAAGTTTACTAGTGATGAAACTTCTTCATTATTTCATTACCGATATGAATTACAATCCCGTTATTTTGCAAGGAGCAGAAAACGAGATTTGGTTAGAAAATTTAGATAGTGATTATAAAATTGTCCGGATTGTATCTGGTTACATCCATAACGAAGAGCAAATGGCTTTCGACTTATTCAAGACGAGAAAAGTGATGAATAAGATCAAGCATAAAACCTTCTCGTGGCATATGAATGTCTTAAGTATTTATATTGATCTAGGAGATGCCGCCAAATTGCACGAGGTCAAAAATATCGATTCTATTTTCATTCACGATGAAAAAGATTTCAAGAAATATCCAATGGTGATCGAAGTCTTTCCAGATATCAATAAAAAACTAAAATTCAGTGAAGATGGGTTACAATTATTTCTAAAAATAACGGATGATATCAATCGAAAGAACAAATCCGATGCCCAAAAAGTAGAAGAAGTTTTTCACCCGAAAAAACCGATTGTAACACAAATTTTAATTGTCGTGCAGATTGCCATTTTCTTATGGATGACCATCTCGGGGGAATTTGATTTTTTTATCAATCAGTTTTGTGTCTATGGACCATTCATCCGTTTCGGTCAATATTATCGTTTGATTACTGGAACGTTTTTGCATGGAGGCATATTACATTTGTTGTTTAATATGTATGCACTCTATATTATTGGTTCCCAGATCGAAAGCTATATGGGCAAATGGAAATACTTAATCATTTACTTTTTCTCAGCTTTGATGGGTAGCTTATTTACCATGACTTTTTCAGATTATGCCAGTATTGGGGCCAGTGGTGCTATTTTCGGCTTGATGGGAAGTTTATTGTACTTTGGATACCATTACCGTGTTTATTTAGGTAATGTCTTAAAGAGCCAGTTGATACCACTGATTGTACTGAATTTGTTATTAGGTTTTCTAGACCCAACGATCGATAATTTCGCCCATATTGGTGGACTGATTGGAGGAATACTCATTACCCTTTCTTTAGGAGTCAAATATAAAAGCAGTAATTTCGAAAAAATCAATGGCTGGATTGTAACGGGCATGTTTACCTTATTCGTATTATATATGGCTTTCATCTATGCTTAACTACTGTCTTACCAGTAGTTTTTCTTTTTCCTAAAAATATGCTATACTTAAAAACGAGGAAGTTATAAAATGGAACATTATATTAAAGGACAATTTAGAAGGAGTATTTTTACAACCGAGGCTGGGTATTGTGTCGGTATTATGAAAGTGAAGGAAACGGACGATGATAAAATGGTCGATTATGTCGGAAGAGCCATCACTTTCACTGGTTATTTTCATGATTTAAATACCGAAGATACCTATCTTTTTTATGGAAATTTAGTGTTCCATGAAAGATATGGCGATCAATTTCAAGTAACCAGGTACGAACGTGTATTACCAGAAGAAAAAGATGGCATCGTCTCTTTCTTATCCTCTGGTTTATTTCGTGGAATTGGTGAGAAAAAAGCCGAAAAAATTGTATCTGTATTGGGGAAAGATACCCTACAAATCATCTTAGAACAACCCGATAATCTCTTGCTCATTCCAACCATTACCAAGAAACAAGCCGATATTCTTCATCAGACACTATTAGAGTATCAAGAAAGTTATGCGACTATTATCGATTTAAACGAACTTGGATTTTCTACCAAAGACAGTATGCTTATTTATAAAAAATACGGTGCCAAAACCAAATGGATATTAGAAAATAATATCTATCAGTTATACGAGGATATCGATGAAGTTACTTTCGCAAAAATCGATGCCATTGCCTTAAAGGAAAAAGGAATCAACCCAGAGGATCCTAGAAGGTTAATGTCGGGAATTCTCTATGCCATGAATGAAGTTTGTATGTTATATGGACATAGTTATTTAGAATATAACGAAATCAAAGCATATACCACAAGAGCATTGCATATTGCCATCGATGATACCACGCTCCAAAAGGCCTTACAACAATTGAAGTTAGATCTAAAAATTGTGATGATCGACGATCATTATTATTTGGTGATGTTATATGAAGCCGAACGAAAAGTAAGCGAACGATTACGCTTCTTATCTCGGCAAGAAGATAATCAAGTGCCGAAGTTATCCCATTGGATGGATCTCTTGTCGCAAAAAAATGAAATCGTTTATAATGCCGATCAACTAACGGCCATCTCTTCTTCTTTTTTAAAAAATATTTTGATTATCACCGGCGGACCAGGAACGGGGAAAACAACGATCATCAAAGCTATTTGCGATTTATATCGTGATATCTATCACTTGTCCTACCAAGATTTAATCAAACAATTGGCATTGCTTGCTCCAACAGGACGCGCTGCCAAGAGACTAACCGAATCGACCGGACTCCAAGCCATGACCATTCATCGTTTTTTAAAATGGAACAAAGATACGAATCGTTTTGCGGTCAATGCATATCATAAAAGTGATGCTACCTTTGTAATTATCGATGAAGTGAGTATGGTAGACATTCTTTTGATGGACCATCTTTTTGAAGGCCTTTCTACATCTACACGAATGATCTTTGTAGGAGATGAGAACCAATTACCATCCGTCGGCCCAGGACAAGTATTAAAAGACATGATCGAAAGTGGTATCATTCCAATTGTTAGGTTACAACAACTCTATCGACAAAAAGAAAACTCTAACATCATCACTCTCGCCGATCATATCAATCATGATATTTGGGATACCAGTATTTTTAACGTTTCGCCGGATTTATCCTTTCTACCATCTGCTTCTTCCTATTTACGAAAACAGTTACAAGAACTTGCCCAAACATATAAAGCTAAGAAAAAAGAATTTCAAGTTTTAGCACCCATGTATAAAACCATCAATGGCATCGATCAATTAAATATCGATTTACAAGCGATTTTCAATCCACCCCACAAAGAAAAAAAGGAACTCATCGTCTCTGGCATTACGTATCGGGAAGAAGATAAAGTAATCCAACTAACGAATATGCCGGAAGAAAATATCTTTAATGGTGATATCGGGATCATTGCGGAAATTGAAAATGGAAATAAAAAGTCCATTACCATCGATTTTGATGGCAATGAAGTAACCTATACACCCGCCAATTTTTATAAATTTAAACACGCCTATGCGATTTCCATTCACAAATCGCAAGGAAGTGAATTTAATACTGTAGTCATTCCCATCGTTTTTAATTTTCGAAAAATGCTTTATCGTAAACTAATTTATACCGGAATTACGAGAGCTAAGAAAGAACTGTATCTATTAGGTGATATAGATGCCTTTCAATATGCGATACAAAATAAAGATACGGATCAAAGACGAACGAGTTTAAAAGAAATGCTTCAAAAATAGTATAATCTAATGATTTTATTTCATACTAAAAATGGTAGAAATACCGATCATATTTTCTAGGTGAGGTGAAATAAAGTGAAAAAGAAAAGTATGGTTACAACAGGAGTAACTTTGGCCGTACTGGGTGCCTGTGGATATGGTGCATGGATGATGTATAAGAAAAATCACCCAGAAGCAGTTTATCAGATGAAAAAAGAAATGAACAAGGCATTAAAAGGTGCGGAACAACGTATGGAGAATATGATGTAGAAAAGGGGAGAAATCCCTTTTTTCTTGCGTATTTTTGTTCATGCTCTTATAATAGAAAGAAAGGTGGGGTTTTTATGCATACTTCTCATTTGATTGCAATTTTAAATAGTTTCCCGCGTCAGGATACGATGGATGGGAAATTATTTTCCTTTCTACTAGGATTAACAGAAGACGAAGAACAATTTTTGATGGCATTATACAAAGACAAAAAATTGTCATTTCCATTATTAGAACGAATGTCAGGATTAAAAAAAGAATCATTCACCGTGTTTCGTGATTTTATGCAAGAGGTAGCAACCGAAGAAGAAAAGAGTTATCTGTTACGCTCCAATATCGTAAGAAAACCGAAGGAATGGTATTGGTTGTTAGAAGGACTAGAAAATCGTTTACAAAACAAGTTAAATACGACCTATTATCTACAACTATTTACATCTCCGTTTCTTTTAAAACATCTTGATGTTTGGGAAACATTCTATGCTTCTTTTGCCCAAAAAGAAATTTCGAAAGAAATGATGGAACTTTTTGGAAGCAGAAAAGAAAAGATGGCTCCCCTGTATCTCTCTAAAATGTTTGCCCTTTATCAAAATACCTTTTTTTCGCCATCGTTTGCCGATCACATCGCCACTTTGTTTTTACATGAAAATTGGAAAAAAGGAACTAATCACGAATTACGTGGATTTACCGATATCCTTTTTCAAACCATTGATACGTATCGTTTTACGCACGAAGAAAAAGATCCTCTTTGGGAGATGCGAGTAGAGGAAGCATTTGCTCATTTATTAAATGCTGGTAATTTTATAGAAAACGAAGAAGCATTTTTATCTTCCTTGCCCGTCGTCACAAAATATATGTTAACCAAAGAAAACGATGAAGTCTTTCCTTCACTTTTAGCAATATTGACCGATCCGAAATATCGAGAAAGTAAAGATCCGGATTTGTATACACGTGTTACAGATACCTTACTTCATGTCGATGAAGACGTATATCCGCTTTATGTCCATTTATTGGAAAATCATCCCTCAAGTGAACGGGAAACCATTCAAACCATTCGTTTTTTTGACCAACACTATAGTGTAGAAGATGCCAAATATTATCAAGCACTTGCTTTAAAAGAGGAGTTACATTATTTTCCAACCCAACGAAATGAAGTCTTGAAAGCATTTTATGAAAGCAAATTGCTAGACAGTAGAAAATCCTTTGCGGAACTTTGTGATCGTCGAGAGTTACTAATCAACCCGAAACGTTTTCGTTTCACATTAGAAGTTTTGAAAAATGAAACCAATCCAAGTCAAGTCTTACTTTTAACATCTTTTTTAAAAAGTCGGAGCTGGGATCGTTTTCCTGACAAATTAGAAGAAGCATATACGGTTTTAAAATCTTATTTAAAAGATGATGAGATGACTACATCCGATAAAGAAATGCTAGCATCCACCTTATGTTATGAAGGCCTATTAGAAAGAAAAGAATGCTATGCTTATTTTATCAAGCAACTGTCTTTCGCCAACCGCAAAGATTTATTATATCCCTATGTTTGCCTCGCATCGACAGATTCTATTTTAGAAGATCCTCTTCTTTGGAAAGAAGCCATCGATTTATTGCTTTCTTCTTCGATCAGTCAAAAAGATAGAAGTGCGGCCATGGACTTTATCACGATGCTTTCTTGGGGAATGGAAGAGGCCGATTGCAAACTGATCGATTTGGTACAAACCTTACCATGGACGCCAGAACAACTTTCTACCTATCTAACATATAGTGATGATCAAAGTGTGGATCAAGAGACCATCGTATCCAAAAAAGCCTTGATCAAATCTGCATTTCAAACGTTACAAAAAAAGAAAAATAAAAATGAGGAATGACAAAGAAAAAAAAGTGTGCTATAATAATTTCAATCGTTTAAAAGCGATGATCAAAGCATAGTAATTTACGGATCTTTAAAAGAGAGTCTTTGGATGGTGGAAAAAGATAAAGGAAGTAAATGAATTCACTTTGGGAGTTCTTAGGTAGAAAAACCTAAGCGTTACTTTGCGTTAAAAAGAAGAGTGTATAGAAAATTCTATAAATTAAGGTGGTACCGCGGCTTTTTCGTCCTTAGAAAATGTCCGCGTTTTTCATTGCCTTGAGATAAGGAGGGAAAAAAATGCAAGAAAAAGCGCAAAAGATTAAGACTATGTTAGAAGCCGAAATCAAAAATATGACATCTAGCACCATGGTCAACGAATTAAAAGTAAAATATTTGGGAAAAAAAGGATTGGTAACAGAACTATCCAAAGAAATGGGAACACTTTCCCAAGAAGAACGAAAAGAAGCAGGAAAAAGTTTGAATGAACTGCGGCATTTTGTGGAAGAATCGATTCAAAACCAAATGGAAGAAGTGTCCCAAAAAGAGTTAGATGAAAAACTGAAAAAAGAAAAGATCGATCCGACTTTACCGGGTATGACGCTTCCGATTGGAAGTGTCCATCCTTTAACCAAAATAACCGAAGAAATCGAAGAATTGTTTGTTTCGATGGGCTATTCCGTCGTATCAGGTCCCGAAGTCGAGGATGATTTACATAATTTCCAATTATTAAATTTACCAAAAAATCATCCGGCTCGAGATAGTCAAGACACATTCTATATTACCGAAGAATTGTTACTCCGGAGTCAAACATCTCCAGTACAAGCAAGAACGATGTTGAAAAATAAAGAAAAAACACCATTTCGTATTATTTGCCCTGGTAAAGTATATCGGCGAGATGACGATGATGCTACCCATTCTCACGAATTTCATCAAATCGAAGGACTGGTTGTCGGTGAAAACATTTCGGTTGCCGACCTCAAGGGAACACTTGAAATATTTGCCAAAAAAATGTTTGGCGAAAAAAGAGAAGTGCGGTTTCGTCCTAGTTTCTTCCCGTTTACAGAGCCATCTTATGAAGTAGATGTTTCTTGCTTCCAATGCGGAGGGAAAGGATGTAACATTTGTAAAGGTACCGGGTGGATTGAGATTTTAGGATCAGGCATGGTCCATCCTAATGTGTTAAACGATTGTGGCTATGACGCCAAAAAATATACCGGTTTTGCGTTTGGCGTTGGCGTAGAACGTGTTGCCATGTTAAAATACGGAATTACCGATATCCGTGATTTCTATGCCAATGATATCCGCTTTTTAGAACAATATAATCGGGTAGAAGGAGGAAGAGAAGATGAAAGTAAGTAGAGCCTTTTTAGGAAATTACGTGGATATTAAAGATCAAACAACGTTCCAGTTGGCTGAAGCAATGACGCATGTGGGCAATGAATACGCATCGATTGACCGTATTTCAGAGGCAACCAATTTGATCGTTGGTTATGTCAAAGAATGTAAGATGCATCCCGATAGTGATCACTTACACGTCTGTCAAGTAGAAATCAAACCTGACGAAATCGTCCAGATCGTATGTGGTGCCCCGAATGTAAGAGAAGATACCAAAGTAATTGTCTCCCTACCAGGAGCAACTTTACCAGGGGGAATTACCATTAAAAAAAGTACGATTCGTGGTCAAGAATCCAATGGCATGATCTGTTCTTTATCAGAATTGGGAATCGATAGCAAATACCAAAGTGAAGAAGATAAGACAGGGATCCATATCTTGGATCATGATGCTCCCGTCGGTGCAGATGCCCTAAAATATTTAGGATATGATGATGAAGTCATTGATTTTGAACTAACATCCAACCGTAGTGATTTATTAAGTATGTTAGGAATGGCTCATGAAGTGGGGGCTATCTTAAAGCGTCCAGTCATATATCCCGATACGACCATCCAAAACGAAGAAGGATCAATCGATGATCTTTTGACACTGGAAGTACAGACCAAAAACTGTCCATTGTATTTGGCCCGCGTTGTCAAAAATGTGACCATTGGTGAAAGCCCGAAATGGATGAAGGAATATTTGATGGCATCCGGTATTCGTCCGATCAATAACGTTGTCGATATTTCTAATTTTGTGATGTTAGAATATGGCCAACCATTACACTTCTTTGATCTTGATCATTTAGGAAATAAAGTCATCGTGCGAATGGCCGAAGATGGTGAAAAAATGACCACCCTCGATCACAAAGAAAGAGTGTTATCTAAAAACGATATTGTCATTGCCAACGAACAAGAAGCCGTCTGTTTGGCCGGAGTCATGGGTGGATATGATACTGAAGTCGAACCAACAACTCAAAATATCATGATTGAAAGTGCTATTTTTGATCCCG
>CANTWQ010000037.1 GCA_947853365.1 uncultured Bacilli bacterium | reverse complement strand
GATGGCGGTTCACGTACCTTTGTCAGAAGAGGCACAAGCAGAAGCAAGACTTTTGATGTTGGGGGCTAACAATATCTTAAAACCTTCTGATGGAAAACCAATCGTAACACCATCACAAGATATGGTACTTGGTAATTATTATATTACGATGGAAAAAGCCGGTGAAGATGGCGAGGGACGTATTTTTAAAGATAGCAATGAAGCTCTTATGGCCTATGAACGTCGTGAATTGACGCTCCATACGAGAATTGCAATTCCAGTTGATTCCTTTAAACATAAATTGTTTACAGAAGAACAAAAAGGAAAATATTTGGTAACAACTGTTGGTAAGTTAAAATTCAATGAAATTTTACCTGATTCATTCTCATATATTAACGAACCAAGTGATGAGAATATTCAACGGATTACGCCAAATAAATACTTTATTGAACGTGGTAAAAATATTCCTGAGGAAATTAAAAATATGCCACTGGTAAAACCGTTTGCTAAGAAGATATTGGAAAAAATTATTGCCCAAATATTCAAACGTTATAAAACAACAGAAACTTCTATTTTCCTTGATAAATTAAAGGATTTAGGTTTCCATTATTCGACGATTGCTGGAATTACCATTTCTATTAGTGATGTCGTAGAATGTAAAAACAAAGGAAAAATTGTAGAAGAACATCAAAAAATCGTAGATACGATCAATAAACAATATAAAAAAGGTTTAATTACCGAAGAAGAACGGTATGATAAAGTGATTGAAACATGGAATCATGCAAAAGAAATGGTACAATCTGAGTTACAAGAAATTGCAGACCAAGATATGGATAACCCAATTTTCATGATGATGCACTCTGGTGCCCGTGGTAATATTTCCAATTTTACTCAAGTTGCCGGTATGCGTGGATTGATGGCTAAACCAAATGGTGAGTCTGTAGAAATTCCAGTACTTTCTAATTTCCGTGAAGGTCTTAGCGTATCAGAATTCTTCTTATCGAGCCATGGATCTCGTAAAGGTAGTGCCGATACGGCGCTTAAGACAGCGGATTCTGGTTACTTAACAAGACGTCTTGTTGATGTTAGTCAAGATATGATTGTTCGTGAAGAAGATTGTGGTACTGAAAATGGTGTTGTTGTTCGTGCCTTTATTAACGACAAAACCGGTGCTGTAATCGAACCATTATACGACCGTATTTTGGGAAGATTTACAAATAAAAAAGTCGTTGATCCAAATACCAAAGAGTTGATCTGTGATAAACTTACGTATATTACAGAACAGATTGCTGATAAAATTATTGCGGCAGGTATTGAAGAATTAGAGATTCGTACGACGCTTACATGTAATACGCACAATGGAGTTTGTCAAAAATGTTATGGACGTAATCTTGCAACCAGTAATTTGGTCGAAGTTGGTGAAGCGGTCGGTATTATGGCTGCACAATCTATCGGAGAACCTGGTACACAGTTGACGATGCGTACGTTCCATACTGGTGGAGTTGCTGGTGGTGAAGATATTACCCAAGGTCTTCCTCGTGTTCAAGAGTTGTTTGAAGCTAGAACACCAAAAGGAAAAGCAACAATCGCTGAGATCGATGGTAAAATTACGAAGATTGATGAGGATCATGGTAAATTTAAAATTATTATTACGAATGATCTAGAATCAAAAGAGCATACGACCAATTATGGTGCAAAACTTCGTGTTAGCAAAGGTGATAAAGTAGTTGCCGGTGATAAATTAACCGAAGGTGCTATTTCACCAAAAGAATTATTAGCGGTTACTGATCCTCTTACGACACAAGAGTATATTTTGAAAGAAGTACAATACACATATCGTAGTCAGGGTGTTGATATTTCGGATAAGCATATTGAAATGATTGCGAGCCGAATGATCAATAAAATTCGTATTATCGATAGTGGGGATACGAAGTTTTTACCAGGAAGTTTGGTTCCATTCTATGAATTTACAGCAGGAAATAAGGATGTTATTATTCAAGGAAAGCGTCCTGCAACAGGAAAACCAGTATTGTTAGGTATTACCAAAGCATCTTTGGAAACAGAATCTTTCTTGTCTGCCGCATCATTCCAGGAAACAACGAGAATTTTAACCGATGCAGCGATTCGTGGAAAAGTGGATTACTTAGAGGGATTAAAAGAGAATGTTATCATTGGTAAGTTGATTCCTGCTGGTACGGGATTAAAAGCATACAAAAATGTTGATTATGAACTAAAAAGTCAATTTATGGATGAAGAACCGTTAGAAACCTTAGAAGATGCCTTTATGGAATAGGCATCTTTTTCGTTGGGCGTGAGATTGTTCTCTCATCTAAAAGCAATCATGAAGTATGAATGTTGACACATCGGTTTGTTCTAGGTACAATGAAGGTATCAGTGGCATTTTATGGAGAAATGGAAACTTCTAGAAATTGGTGTCTTTTGCTAGAAGTTGTAATAGATTTCCAATGATGTTGTCTTGATAGAGCGTGATAGAAAAGGAGAAGTTATGAAGAAGTATCGTTGTAAAATTTGTGGTTATATTTACGATGAAGCCGTGGAAAAAGTACGATTTCAAGATCTTCCCGATGATTGGAAATGTCCCCTTTGCGGTGCACCAAAAGATATGTTTGAAGAAGTACAAGAGGAAGTAAAAGAAGCGAGCCAGGAAGTTATCAATGAAATGGTAGAAAACTTAGAGGAAGAGGATGATCTTAGAGAATTAACGCCTTATGAGTTGGCATTTCTTTGTTCTAATTTTGCAAAGGGTTGTGAAAAACAATATTTATTTGAAGAACAGGCTCTTTTTGAAAAATTGGCTGATTATTATAGGCAACAAGATCATATGATGGAAACTTCTATGACAGAGGTATCTTCACTTGTGAAGGAGGAACAGGAAATGCTACAAAAGGCAATGTCTGTTGCGCAAGAACAAAAAGATCGTGGCGCGCAACGAATTTTAACTTGGGCTGGTAAAACGTCTTTGATGATCGATGGAATTTTACGTACTTATCAAGAAAAGGGCAGTACTTATTTAGAAAATAGTAAAATTTGGGTATGTGATATTTGTGGTTTTGTTTATATTGGAGATACACCGCCAAAAGTATGTCCGGTTTGTAAGGTTCCTAGCTTTAAAATTTTGGAGGTGAAATAATATGGCCAAAAGTCATGCTTATCGGAATTTAGATTTATGTTCTAAAGATTGTCTTTGCCTTTTTGTATGTCCAACGGGAGCCAGTGATACAGAAACTGGTCAAATCGATTTTGAAAAGTGTATCGGATGTGGCGCGTGTGCGGCGGCTTGTCCGGCTCATGCCATTACGATGATACCCAATCAAGTGCCTCCTCAGCAAAAGAAAGAAAAAGTTGTTGTGCAGAGTTTGTTGCAACTTACGAAAATAAAAGCGGATGATGTAAGAAGACTCAACTATCTATTGGCGCATACGACGAATCCTGAGGAACAAAAACTATATCGTGCTTTGTTACATTCTTGTCATGT
>CANTWQ010000036.1 GCA_947853365.1 uncultured Bacilli bacterium | reverse complement strand
AGTTTTTCTTTTAATGTTGCAACGGTTTCATTATAGGTTGTACCAAACCATGTTGCTTGGATGACAACTTGATAACTTTGAGCAGGACCGCGACTAACATAGATTGTAATAGTACTTCCTTTATTCATGGTACCAGAATGAGATTGCCTTGTTACTTGTCCTTGTGGAGTAGAAGAATAATTACTTTCTACTTGGAAATTACAAGTAATTCCTAAACTATTACATTGTGATTGAACACTACTTTGTGTTTGACCCACAAAGTTTGGTACGTTTACTTTTTCGATAATACCTTGACTTAACGTAATCGTAATCGTTGCATTTTGAGCTATCGTGGAACCAGAACTACGTGATTGGCGAATGGCAATATTTCTACCTACCGTTTCACTATATCCACCATAAATAAAGCTACAACGTAATCCTTGATCGTTACATATTTGGGTAATTTCACTTCGCCTTTTACCAACAAGATATGGTACAGTTACTTGTTTTCCTTGTGAGATCGTTAAGACAATGGTTTCTCCGTTTTGTAAGATCGTGCCAACACTCGGAGTAACCGAAATAATACCACCTGTTGCTACATCATTAGAATAAGCAACTTCTTCTTTATAAGCAACCCCATTTTTTTCAGCCCAAGCACGATATTCTTCCGCTGTTTCAAATTCTTCCATCTTTAATGGTCCTTTCGAAATCACAATTTCAATTTCACTTCCTTCATCGATTGTCGTTCCAGCATCGATAGATGAAGAAATTAATTCACCAATTGCAATATTTGCGTCATAGCGATTTTCAAAGTTGATTTTAATATTGTATTCCATTGCCCATGCTGTCATTTCTTCTACAGACATTGTTGCAAAATCAGGAACGGTAATTTTTTGTCCTTTGGAAACGGTAATTATAATGGTATCGGTCCCAGGAGTTACCATTTCACCACTAGCAACACTTTGTGTAATAACTAGCCCTTTTGCTATCGTATCGCTGTAGTCATAAATAATTTCTACCCCCAAGCCATTTCGTTTACACCAAGTACTGGCGATAAACAAAGTTTGATTGGTCAAATCTTCCATTGGAAGAGGGGAAAGGGTTTCATTTCCTAACGATGCAACCATCCGAATGGCATCATCCCGTGGAAGTAAACCCGACTTATCTTGTTCTAAAATGGAATCACGTTCTACTTCTGATGCAATAAAATCGATCGTTACATTAGAGAAGTGGTTTTCTTCTACAAAAGAAATCACGGTATCTACATTTTTTCCAACCATATTGGGAAACATCACTTGTTTTTTCAAATCAGGGCCATCTGAAACCATGACTTGAACCGTATCCACCTTTTTTAACGACGTCCCAGGACTTATGTTCTGTTGAATAATATGATAACTTGGAACAAGATCGCTGTTTTCGTAAGTTTCCTCGATCGTAATTTTGTTTTCACTAGCCCAAGATAAAACATCTACTAAACTCTGATTGGTAAAGTCCGGTAATACGATATCGGTTGGTAATACGACAAAACCGGCACTACTGGCTAGTTGAAAGGAAGAAAAACAAAGGAGAAATAACGACGCAATAATCACAAACGAAGGATCAAAATTCTTTTTTGCCCGAATGAGTGCTACAATGAGAAAGACCGTTGCAGAAACCAAAAGAAACGAAGAAGTTATGATTTGTGAAGTCGCATTTTGCACATTTTCTAAGTCGATAAGCGTATAACCAAAATATAAAAGTGCAATTAAAAATGTCAAACTAAGTATGGCATATGTAACATAAGAAGATGTTTTCTTATGCTTTTGGTGATTGCTTTGTTTTCCTTTTTCATCTGCAATCACTTTTTCTATTTCTAAATTAGGTTTCGTTTTCTTTTTTGCCATATCACCACATCCTTATCCTATTTATATTATATAATAAATAAAGCAAAAAGAAAAACATTATCCCATGCCGAACTGTCAAGCAGTTGTCTAACAAAAATAGGATAAAAGCCAAAGAATTCACCCCAACCGCAAGAAAATTTGCTATAATAAAAAAAAGAAGAAAAAATAGGAGTGTTGCATGAAGAGATGGAATACATGGTTAGAAAAGAATATGATAAAAATTTTATATCTTTTTCTTTTTTTACAGCCTTTTTTAGATGTTTTGACATCGTTTGGGATTCATGTTCTTAAAATCAATGTCACAGTAGGAATGATTGTAAGAAGTTTGTTCTTACTATTTTTAGGATATTACTTTTTGACGCATGGGACATTGAAAAAGAAAAAGTGGATGATGATTTACTTCCTTTTTCTTGCCTGTTATTTGATAGGATTTATCGTATGTTTAGCATTATATAAAAATGAAAGCGTTATCTGGTATGAGTTGCAAGGATTGATACGTACCTTCTATTTCCCTGTTTTGCTACTTTTGATATGGCATATATCCAAAGACCAACAAAATTCATTTTCATTGAAACAATACATAGTAATTATCTTTTGCTATATTTTATTGATTAGTATTCCTACCATGCTAAATGTTGGTTTTGATGCGTATACTCAAGGAAAAGTTGGATCAATTGGATGGTTTTATTCGACAAATGAAATCAGTGCTATTTTATCCATGTTCTTACCTTATAGCTTGCTTTGGATTTTACAACGATGTAATAGTAGAAGTGCCGTTTTAGAAAAAATAGTCTATAGTGTTTTGCTACTTTATGTTCTTTTTTCGTTAGGAACAAAAATGACCATTCTTAGTTTAATATTTGTATGCATTAGCTTTTTCGCATTATTCATTATCAAATGGATAAAAGAAAAAAAATATTATCTTTTAAGATTCGCTGTAAGTGGCATCGTTATCGTTTTGATATTCGGAATATGGTATGTTCCCAAAACTTCTTTTTATCAAAATATTATGATTCATATGAATTTTTTAGGAATTGAAGAAGTTTCTGACATCTGGAAAGACAGAGAAACATTAGATCATTTTATTTTTAGTCAAAGGTTATCTTTTTTGGAAGAAACCCATAAAAACTACCAAGATGCACCATCGTTAGAAAAAATGTTTGGAATTGGATATATTGAAAAATTTCAGACGGAAGAAGAAAATCGAAAATTAATTGAAATGGATTTCTTTGATGTGTTTTATCGTCATGGAGTGATTGGCTTTTTCCTTTTTATACTTCCTTTTTTCGTAATTTTAGGAAAAGTATGTCGAAATACTTGGATAAAAAAAGAAAAAAAAATAGAGGATTTTTGCTTTGCTCTTAGTATGATGATTGTATTCTTCACATCAAGTTTTGTAGGACATGTTTTAGTGGCACCGGCAGTGAGCGTTTTTGTTGTTTTTCTAGTGATTTCTCAGTATCAAAAAACGATAATTTAGTGATTATCGTTTTGGTATTGTTCTAAAAAAGAAGTCCATCGCTTGTAAGCTATGTCAGAAGTAAAAGGTTCAAAACTTTCGAGTGCACCTTTTGATAATTGCTTCCGTTTTTGCGGATGAGATAAAATTTCCATTGTTTTTTTGGCAAACATTACATTATCATCAATAATGAAACCATCATAATTTTCGTGCACTAATTCCGTAACGCCACTTCCCCAATGAGTAGTAATGACAGGAACCCCAAAAGCTTTTGCTTCGATAATCATCATAGGTAGTCCCTCGAGTGAAGAGGTTACCCACAGTAAGGAATATTGTTGATAAATGTTTTTGTCATTCGTATATCCTTTTAATGTGACTTCATGAGTTAAATTCATCTTTCTGATTTCCTCTTCTAAATCCTTTTTGAGAGGACCATCCCCATAAATATCCAATTGAAAATGAGGATATATATTTTTTAATTCTTGTGCAATTTGTAACATCTTGAACAACTGTTTTTCTGGAGCAAGACGCCCCATAAAAATAATTTTATTTTGTGAATGATTTGTTTTTTTGACCATCTTCGGCTTTGGCAAAAAATTATAAATATAATCTACACGAGTATTCAATTTTGCTTTGACGCTTTCTGCATCGGATTTTGTTCGAAAAAGGATAAGAGAGGGTTTCTGCATAAGCTTTGCTTGTAAAGAACCCATGCCCCCTTGCTTGAAAAAATAACGATAGTTGGTATGAATTTCTAAAATAAAAGGAACTTTTGGCATAAAAATCGCCGCGGCAGGACAAGAGACAATGATTTTATCTTGTGAAGATAACAGTTTACGAATTTTGCGGCGATTCCAAGGAATACTGATAAAAAAATAAAACAAATCAAAAAGAGAACGAAAAAATTTTTTCCATTGCCAATGTTTGAGATAAGA
>CANTWQ010000035.1 GCA_947853365.1 uncultured Bacilli bacterium | reverse complement strand
AGATATTCCATTATTAGTGTTGGGAAGAATAATCGTTATGGACATCCAAATAAAGAAGTGATAAACAATTTAGAAGATTCAAAAATATATAGAACAGATATAGATGGTAGTATTATGTTTAAAATTAAAAATAATAAATTAAAAATTGAGACGTGTAGTTCGTAGGAAGGAGATTGATAAAATGAATGAAATAAAAGAATATACTGCAAAAGTATTTGAAGATATTAAACATATTGATGAAAATGGTCATGAATATTGGTTTGCGAGAGAATTACAAAATATTCTAGGATATAATCAATGGAGAAGCATAAATGATTTAATTGAAAGAGCTAAAATTGCTTGCAAAGAAAGTGAATATAATGTTGATGACCATTTTGCGGTACAACGCAAAATGGTTAATATAGGTTCCAAAACAACAAGAAAAGTCATAGATTATAAATTATCCAGATATGCTTGTTATTTAATTGTTATGAATGGTAATCCTAAAAAAGAAATAATAGCTTTAGGTCAAACTTATTTTGCAATTCAGACAAGAAAACAAGAACTATCTGAAAAAGAGTATAATGAACTTACTGAAGATGAGAAAAGATTATATAGGAGAAATCAAGCAAGAAACGGAAATTATAATTTAAATAAAACTGCAGTTAATAGTGGAGTGAAAGATTTAGCAAGATTTCATAATGCAGGATACAAAGGACTTTATAATGGTGAAACAGCAGATGATATTTTTAAAAGAAAGAAACTAAGATATAGAGAAGATATTTTAGATAATATGGGTAGTGAAGAACTTGCTGATAATATATTTAGAATTGCTCAAACAGATGCTAAATTAAAAAGAGACAATGTAGATAATGAATATACTGCAAATTCTGTTCATTATGAAGTAGGTAGAGAGATTAGAGATAGCATTAAAAGAATAGGTGGTACAATGCCAGAAGATTTACCTACTCCAAATAAAAGTTTAAAAGAATTAGAAAAGGAAAATAAGAAGTTAAAATAACAGATAAAAATATGATATAATGACTATAGGATGTGATGTTTATGATAAGTCCAAAATATAAAGAAATGTATGATGCGTTTATAAATCATTATATAGATAAACATGTTAACCCATGGCATGAAATAAGTGAAGAGGAATTAAATAATATTTATAATAATATTGTTTCTAATCAAAATATTATTGATGATTATTCTTTTAATTATTTGATGAACGTTATTATAAAAAAATTAAGTGGAATTCTTGATGCTCATACCCAATATGATGATGTTCAGAGAATTCCAATGAATTTTAAAATATTTGAAAATGAAGTTATTGTTAACTATCCTGAAAGTTTGAAGGGATCATCTTTGATTTCAATTAATGGAATTGACATTAATACAATAATAAAAGAATTAGATAGTGTAATTACTTATGGTACTGAAGGAAAGAAAAAATATGAAACTGAAAAAGCATTATTCAACAAGAAAAAATTATTTGGTCTTCCTTTATTAAGAAATGCTGAAACTTTAATTATGAATTTTATAACAGTTGATGGTAATAAGACTACTAAAGAATATAAAAAAGAAGAAAATTATTCAGAAGAAGAAATGTTTGATCAAATAGAGTATCAATATGGGAAACCAGGTACATATTGCATAAATGATGATAAATTAATAATTACTCATTCTTCTGTTCAAAAAAGATTTAAGGAAAATATTGAGAAAATGATAAATGAATTATATAAATTAGATTTATCAGAAATTGATACAATAATAGTAGATATTAGAGGTAATACTGGTGGCTATTCAGTATATAATAAACCATTAATGGACTTTCTAAAAAAATCCGATAAAAAGATAATATGTTTAACAGATTATAGAATTTTTTCTGGTGGCCGATATGCATTATTAGATTTGATAAGGTTGGGAGCTACAACTATTGGTACAGAAATTTCTACACCACTTAATTGTTATGGTAACTCTAATTGGTTAGAATATGAAGAACATTGGTTTTCATCATCATCTTGCTTTTTAGCACCAAATTTTGGCTGGAGCGCTTCAACAAAAGAAGAATATTCTTCTGAAGTTACAAATGAAATTATTACTCCAGTATTCTTTAAACCTGATATATACGTGGAACAAAGCAAAGAAGACTATATAGCAGGAGTAGATACTGTTTTAGAATATGCTTTAAACAATATTAAATCAAAAGAAAATGGACTATCAAAATGATAGTTCTTTTTTATTAGTACGCGATTTATTTATCCGACTTACTTTTTGACAATCACCACATGGAGATACCGATCATATGGGAAATGCTATCGCTTTGCTAAACGATTTGACCGTTGGAACAATTCTACTAAATTGTGGATCGTATAACGAATTAGAACAGGAACTCATCACGGTATTAAAGAATAAGAAAATACCATATGCCTCCTGTTTGAGGGAACTAAATCTTAAGAATCATCGCTTGCTTTTTTTAAATCATAAAATATATGATAACGAAAATGATAATTCCTCTGTGATTTATACAAAAATCGACGATAAAACGTTTCTGTTTATGGGAGATGCAAGTGTAGATGTAGAAGAAGATTTAATGGCAAAATATAATTTACAAGAGGTGGATGTGTTAAAAGTAGGACATCATGGAAGTAAAACAAGTTCTGGTAAGAATTTTATCAATCACATTCGTCCAAAGTATGCAATCATTAGTGTTGGTAAAAACAATCGTTATAGACATCCAAATGATAGTGTATTAAATCATTTAGAGGATAGTAAAATTTATAGAACGGATTTAGATGGTAGTATTATGTTTACATTTAAAAGCAATCAATTAGAAGTAAATACTTGTGCACCATAGAAGGGAGTAAGTATGAATGATTATAATGAAACAAAAGATAAGACTATAGTAAAAATAAATATAAAATTTAAAAATATTATTACGTTGGCAAAATATGGAATGAAGCTGTTAGAAATGCCGAGAAAATGTTGATAAGAGAATATTCTAACAGATAAATATAGAAAAATGAGTGAGCTTAATTTTAAAAATAGTATGTAATAAGAAAATAAAGAATACCATAGAATAGAGTTATGTGAAAAAAAGAAAAAACAAACGATGTTTCATGCACATTTTCCGTAATCTCTCATATGATATAGTAGAACGCGAAAATGCCGCGTTTTGATATAGATGGGGGAAAGGATTCCCCTTTTCATTCGGAAAATGATATTGCTAAGAGTTTTCGTTTGTGCTATAATGGCATCATGTCAAAATAAAAATAGAACAGGTTAGGGAATGACCTTGAGGTGAAATAGATATGGAAATATACAATAAAGATAGGAAATATATGCGCCTTGTTGCCGATATTTTGTATCATCCAGAGTTTCAAAAAATGAAAGATATTGTCCACCATGGAATGAATCGGTATGAGCACTGTGTACGTGTATCTTATTTTTCTTATAAATTATGTAAGATGCTTCATCTAGAATATGAAAAAGTAGCAAGAGCAGGACTGTTACATGATTTCTTTTTTGAAGATAACGAAGCCATTGACTCAAAGAAAGAACGCGCCGAAATTATGGTAAAGCACCCACAATACGCGTTAGAAAATGCCGAAAAATATTTTACATTGAGCGATTTAGAAAAGGATATCATTCTAACACACATGTTCCCTGTGGCACCAATGGTTCCAAAATATATGGAAAGTTGGATTGTCGATTTTATAGACGATTTGGTATCGGTGTATGAAAAATCATTCAGTGTCAAACGCGAACTTTCGGCCGCAATGTCATTCTTGATGATTGTATCAATGAACTTTTTACGATAAAGAAGAGAAATCTTCTTTTTGTTTGACTCCATGTAAAAACTAAGATACAATAACAATAGATTTGTCCTCGTAGCTCAGTAGGATAGAGCGGTTGCCTCCTAAGCAACAGGCCGTTGGTTCGATTCCAATCGGGGACGCCATACGAATGTTACCCTTGAATCACAAGGTTTTTTACATAAAAATATGAAAAAAATGATGCATAAAGAGGTGGTAATATGAATCGGTTAGAAAAGCAATTCCTAGAAAAGAAAAATGAAAACGGAGATCTTTCTTATAAAAGCACGGGAGAAAACTTGCTTGATATATTTTTTATGAGTTCCTTCTTTGAAAAACATTTAGCAGAAGTAAAGATTGGTGATAGTCCAAAAGAGAAACTGTTTGCCATGTTTATGCGCGATCCACGATTTGGTCTTGGTAGACGTGATTTAGGAAGAGAATTACTCTATCAAGCCAAAGTCAGTCCACGGGAAATTGTACGAGTAGGTAGATATGATGATTTGTGGCACATTCCAACCGATGAGAATCTAGCATATCTTTACGCCGTGTTAACGGGCAAAGAAGATCAAGATCATATCGAACTGGCCAAAAAATGGATGCCTCGATTAACAGGAAAGGATGGTCGAGTTGCCAAAGTCTTATGTTCTATGTGGCAGTTATCGGAGAAAGAATATCGGAAATTGATTAAAACGGAACAAACCATCGAATATAAATTATCCTATGCCGAGGAAGAAAAGGGAACTTCTCTTGATCGATTGTTTCAAAAGAAAACCTATACACATCCACTTGTGAAAACCATTGATTTTACGAAAGTACCAAGTCTTGCAATGTTAAAATATTTATCACTCTTTTATCGAAGAGAAGATTTAAGATTTCGTTTCTTGGATTATCTAGACGATGTAAAAAACAAGAAAAAAACAATCCATACCACAACAGCAAATGTATATGATGCTTATCGCGCAGTGAAAAAAATCGATGGTGAAGCAAGTGATATCATAGGAAAAGAAATCATCGATGATGCTACTTTGGATGTATCGATGAACGCGATTGTCATTTTAGACACTTCAGCTTCTATGGGTGCGTTAGGGTACGACTCCCTTCTCGATAAAGCTGTATCTCTTGCCCATGCCCTAGCAACCCATGCCAATTACGCCCAAAATCAATTGATTACATTTAGCGAAGATCCAAGGCTTGTAACCATCGAAGGGGATACCTTAGAAGAACAATATGAATCGATGGTCTATGACGATTGGGGAAGAAATACAGATTTTAGAAAAGTCATGCAATTATTGCAAACGCTAGATACCTATCCAGAATACTTAATTGTTTTATCCGATATGGAGTTCGATTGTGGATCTAGTCAATCGATCAAAGAAACCATGCATATATTTCAAACATATGGAGCCAAAACAAAACTCATTTGGTGGAATTTAAATGATCGCAATCAAACCGTACCACAACTAGATGAATATGGTAATATTTATTTCAGTGGATACAATTTACAAATCTTAAAACTATTAGAAAACCACTTTGACATGGCATCTTACTTAAATGCCATTTTAGAAGATTACAGAAAAAAGATTGCCTATCAAGAATAGAATTGTTATAATAAAAACGAAAGGCGCAAAGCAGCAACAAAAACGATATGAAAAAGGTGATTGCTTTTGACTTATGTCAAAGCAAGCGCGCCTTGTGATAGAAAAAATGGAGCCATTGTGGTTTCCATTTTTCTTTTCTAGAAACAAGTGCGATTTTATGCTATAATAAATTTAATCTTGCATGCAAATAGGGAAGGAAAATAATAGAAGAATAGGGAGGCACTATGCGTAAAAAAAGTGAAATTACCATAACAGCAGATCACAGTGAAATTTTTTTTCACGAATTAAATGATCAATTACTATCCAACATGATTGTCGACTATTTAAACACTCAAGTAAAACGAGTTCCTTTAAAAAATGAAATCATCTTAAAGATACAGGTACCACACGGCTCTCAAGAAGAAATCAACCGAATCAAAGATGCTATCTATGATTATTATCAATTACAAGTCAAACAAAAAGAATCATATCAAAAGTTTAGCACGATGAAAAAGATAATATTATGTATTTTAGGATTTTTTTTAATCTTTTTATCTACTGTAATTTCCGATATTATTCCCGTCGTGTTGCCCGAAATTTTGTTAATTGCTGGATGGGTTGCCATTTGGGAAGTGGTAGATGATTTGCTCTTTACCGATCCCACCAAACAATTAGAAGAAAAACGAGCATTACAATTAGCAAAAGCCACGATTTTATTTGATGAAACATAAGAAAACGAAACCAAAAATGCGTATCATAAAGTAGACCACCATCATGGTACCTTTTTCGTAAAAAAAGAGCCAAAGAAAGGATAGAAACATGATAACCGTAAAAAATGTAAAAAAACAATTTGTAAAACAAGAAAATAAAAGCAAAAAAGTGAAATTTTATGCCGTAAATGGACTTTCTTTTACAGCCAAAGAAGGAGAAATATTAGGTATTCTAGGTCCCAATGGAGCCGGGAAAACGACGCTACTACGTATGGTTGCTGGTATTATGACACCGACGGAAGGAAGCATTCATTATGATGATATGACATTTCCCAAAGATGAAATCGCAATAAAAAAGAATTTATCTTATCTATCGGGAAACACGAAAATTTATCAAAGTTTATCTGCTTATGAACTGTTGAAAATGTGTTGTGAATTTTATGAAGTAAAAGAAGAAGAAATTCATCACCGCATTGAAACCATTGCAAAAGTTTTAAATATGGAATCTTTTTTATACAATCGCATTGAACATTTATCGACTGGGCAGACACAACGGGTCAATATTGCCAGATGCTTGATTCATGATCCAAAATATTATATTTTAGATGAAGCGACCAGTGGCCTAGATATTATTTCAAGTCAAGTGATCTTAGACTTTATCAAAGAAGAAAAGAAAAAAGGGAAATGTATTTTATATTCGACACACTATATGGAGGAAGCGGAAAATATTTGTGATTATGTGATCATGATGAATCACGGACAAAAAATTGAAGAAGGAACTCCTGCAGAAATTAAGAAAAAGACGAAAACGACGAATTTACGAGATGCATTCTTCTCGTTAATTGGAGGAATTCAGCATGAAGAATAAAACGAAAAACATTTTATGGAAAGAATTAAAAGAAGTCTTCCGTGATAAAAAATCATTGGCGATGATGATTATTGTTCCAGTACTCATTCCCTTGATCGTATTAGGAATGTCTGCGATTTTCGAAGGACAAATGAATACGGATTTGATGCAATACAATCAAATTGGTTTTGCTTATGAACCATCGGCAACCGAAAAAGCATTGATTGAAACACTTGGAATTGATGCACAATATGGCACCTTATCAGAAATAGAAGAAAAATTTAAAGACAAAGAAATTTATCTTTACTTAACCAAGAATGAAAATGAATATACGATGCATTACGATCCGTCGAGTGATGGAGGAAGTGCCACAGCCCAAGTAGCAGATATGTTTTTAAATCAATATAAAGTAGCGTTACAAGAAGAAAGATTAGTCAGTGATGGTTATGAGGCTAGTGACATTTTAGATATTATTACCATTTCTAGTGCTTCAGAACAACAAGAAAACTTTTTTGCCACATATATTGTGGGCTATGCTTTTCTCTTTATCATTATGGCAATCACCATATCAGCAACTTATCCAGCAACGGATACGACGGCAGGTGAAAAAGAGCGAGGAACCCTTGAAACCTTATTGACTTTTCCTATCAGAAGCCAAGATATCATTATTGGAAAACTATTAAGTGTTACCATATCCTCAATCATTACAGGAATACTCAGTTTGATTTTAACGCTTGCCTCTTTTGCCCTAGCCAACCATATTTTTACTATTTATGAAACAGATCCTATTGTTCTTTCGGGATTAAGCATTGTTGCAACGATGATCGTTATCATCATGTATTCTCTTTTCATCAGTGGATTGTGTATTGCTGTGAGTAGTATGTCAAAGACTTTTAAAGAAGCCCAAAGTGCCTTAACACCATTAACATTTATCTCATTTTTTCCTGGAATGATTGCTTTTATGGTTGGAATCAAAACAACGCCCGTCTTATTTTTAGTTCCATTCTTAAACTTCTTCTTAATCTTAAATGATATTGCAAGTGGCATCATTCAATTAGGACCAATTTTATTAGTCATTTCTTCGACCATTCTTTATACCGCTCTTGTCATATGGTATATCATCAAGCAATATAAGTCTGAAAAAGTATTGTTTACAACGATTTAAAGGATGACGTTTGCTTCCTTCTTTTTCTATCATTTATGGTATAATGCTCAATTGTAAAAGTAAATGCAACTTTTGAAGGCTAAATGCAACCTAAAGAATGAAAAATAATTAGTAACCAATAAAGATGGACTTTATTGGTAAAAATATTATATCATTTTGTGTGTGTCAAGGGTAAAATGAACGAAACGCCCTTGACACATAAACGTTTATTCGCATAAAATAGAAGACACAAGCAATTTTTATACACGACGAAAAGAGATTGCCAGTTTTTGAATTTTTTTCTATTTCAAAACGCAACCTATATTTTAAAGCGTGAAAGATGGTGCTTGTGAGTTATTATCTATCTATTTTTTAATAGGGTGGTAGATAGATTGATAAGATTAGATTCAATTTCTTGAATCTGTAATTTATCTAGGGTATCTTTACCATAGATAGTTTCGAACAATGTGATAGGGCTCACATTGTTCAGTTTTTTTCTTTTATAAGAGTTAATATGTGACATCATTAAATTGATGTCATTTTGATTTAGAGATTCAAAAGAAGTACCTTTTGGTAAAATTCTTCTAATCAATTCATGATTTACTTCACAAGATCCTTTTTCATTAGGACTAGATGGATGGCAATAGAATATTTGTGTTCTTTTTTCACCAGTATCATTATCAAACTCGATTTCTACTGGATTAGAAAATTCTGGCCCATTATCTGTTAGAATAAGAACGAACATTTCTTTGAATTTATCAATGCCTAATAAATCTTGCAAAAAATTAAAAATATCAATCACAGATTGAGCGGTATTGTGGTCTCTAATAAAGGCCAACATAAAGGAGCAATTTACAAAATGAATCGTAAGTAAAACTTTACCACCTTTTAATCCTTCGACAGTATCCATTTCAACAATTGGAGTATCAGGATTTTCTTCCATATATTTTAAGAAATCTTCATATGTTCTATTTTCTAAACAGTTTTTGTCTATCTTATATACTTTTGATTGTTTGACACGATTACGAAATCTTACTTTTCTAGGTAAATCGATATTTCTTACTTCTAGTAAACCTAGATCTATCAATTTATAGATTTTACTTTCTGAATACATAATCAAATTTTTGTTGTTGATAATAGCATGATGGATGGATTGTTTTCTATTTTTGATCAAGGGCGTTAGAATGGAGTTTAGATAGTTGATTTCCTTTTTGTCTATAACAACACCACTCCTAGACTCTTGTAATACAGATAAGTACTCATCGTGTGCATAATTAGCATCATAATATCTTTTAGACAATGTACACAGATGTTTTTTACTACAACCATTACACACATAAGGTGGATGGTTTAGTTTAGGACATTTTTCTTTTTCAAATTTGATACAATGCTGTAACTGACAATTTTTTCGAACTGGACAAGTTGATCTATAAAGACAATGATTAAATGGTCGTCCATATCCACCAGTATTTTTCGTAATATAATGATTTCTAATTTCTCTAGAAATAGAAGATGGGTGTTTATTTACTAGCGATGCTATTTGTTTTAAAGAATGATTGTGATTTAATTCATTTTCGATGGTTTGTCGATCATCTTTTGTAAGATGCATAATTCTTTTTCTCCTTTCAA
>CANTWQ010000034.1 GCA_947853365.1 uncultured Bacilli bacterium | reverse complement strand
CTGGAAAAAGTAGTTTAATTATGGAAATTCTTTGTAAAGCGGCACAAGCTGAATTATATCGAAGTAAAGTAAAACCAGGCCAATTTAAAGCAATCAAAGGATTAGAAAACATCGATAAGGTAGTGGAAATTACGCAAAATCCGATCGGTCGTACCCCACGCAGTAATCCTGCTACTTATACTGGTGTTTTCGATGAAATTAGAGACTTGTTCACCAATACCAAGGAAGCAAAAATGTTAGGATATGGTAAAAATCGTTTTTCTTTTAACGTCAAGGGTGGACGTTGTGAGGCCTGTCGTGGTGATGGTGTAAAAAAGATCGAAATGCATTTCTTACCGGATGTCTATATTCCATGTGAAGTGTGTCATGGAACCCGTTATAACAAAGAAACATTATCGATCAAATACAAAGGTAAAAACATTGCAGATGTGTTAGATATGCGCGTGTCGGAAGCTTTACAGTTCTTTGAAAACGTACCACGAATCAAAAATAAATTGCAGGTACTAGAAGATGTTGGAATTGGATATATTAAATTAGGACAAAGTGCCCCAACCTTATCAGGAGGAGAAGCAGGACGTGTCAAATTATCGAAAGAGTTACAACGTCGCCCAACAGGAAAAACTCTTTATATTTTAGACGAGCCCACAACGGGACTGCATCAAGCGGATATTAAAAGGCTACTTGCAATATTCCAAAAAATAGTAGATAATAAAGATACCGTAGTCATCATTGAACACAACTTAGACGTGATTAAAGTGGCTGATTACATCATTGATTTAGGACCAGAAGGTGGAGATCAAGGTGGAACCATTGTGGCCACGGATACTCCAGAAGAAGTAAGTAAAGTAAAAGAATCCTATACAGGACAATTTTTAAAAGATTTGTTGTAAGATAGACCAACGTACTAGATCGAGGAGGGATATGATGGATCGCGTCGCATTAGATCTTGGTTTTATACAAATATATTGGTACTCTATTTTTATTCTGTTTGGTTTATTAAGTGGTTGTTTTGTTATCTATCGTGAAATTAAGCGTCAGAAAATAAATGAAGACTTTTTCATCAATTTGCTTTTTTATGGCTTTATCTTCGGCTTAATTGGAGCAAGATTGTATTATGTGGCTTTTCATCTAGATTACTACTTAAAATATCCCATTGAAATATTAGAAATATGGAATGGAGGACTTGCCATCCATGGGGGTATTTTAGCAGGCTTCTTATGGATTTTATTCTATACGAAAAAATATAAAGCAAGAACGATGAAAGTGTTAGATATCATTGTGCCGGGATTATTACTAGGGCAAGCCATCGGACGATGGGGTAACTTCTTTAACCAAGAAGCATTTGGAGCAATCACCACTGCCGAAAGCCTAAAAAAGTTAGGGTTGCCGGATTTCATTATCGAGGGCATGAAAGTGGATGGAGCCTATCGCCAACCGACCTTTCTCTATGAATCGATTTGGAATTTTTGTGGTTTTCTTGCGTTATTGATGTTAAGACGTTATAAATATGTAAAAACAGGACAATTAACAGGTTTTTATCTCATGTGGTATTCCTTTGGTCGTTTCTTTATTGAAGGAATGCGAACAGATAGTCTTATGCTAGGACCAATTCGGATTGCCCAAGCTGTATCGATTCTATTGTTCATCGTCGGTTTACTTATTTTTCTATTTGCCAAAAAAGGCAGTCGCTTTGATAATTTATATAAAGAGGAGGAAAAAAATGAAATTAGATTTTGAGGTAATCATCATTGGTGCCGGCGTAGCGGGAATGACCGCAGCTCTCTATTTAAAAAGAGCCAATATTTCATGCCTTCTTCTAGAAAAAGAGATGCCAGGTGGGCAGATTAACCGTACAGCGGCGATTGAAAATTATCCAGGAATGAAAAATATCACCGGCCCAGAATTGGCCGAAAATATGCTAAGCCAAATTCAGGCATTACACATAGATTATCAATATGGTGATGTCATATCGCTTTCAAAAAAAGATGATATCCAAATTGTCCATACCAACACAAAAGATTACACTTGTCATTACATTATCATTGCCAGTGGTCGTGCTCCTAAAAAATTACAAGTGGAAAACGAAGAACAGTTAACAGGAAGAGGAATCAGTTGGTGTGCTATCTGTGATGGGCCTCTTTACAAAGGCAAAGATGTATGCGTCGTCGGCGGAGGAAACGCTGCTGTTGAAGAAGCAATTTATCTTTCTAATATTTGTAATAGTGTTACACTAATTGTAAGAAGTGATCATCTAAAAGCGCAAAAACATTTGATTGATACGTTAAATCAGAAACAAAATATCCAAATTTTATATGAAAAAGTAGTACAAAAATTCACTTCCGAAGATAATCGTTTAGACAAAGTAATCATTGAGGATCGAAACACCAATCATATCGAAGAAATTCCGTGTCAAGGGACTTTCATCTATATTGGTCAGATTCCTAACACATCTTTTATTACCGAAAAGAAAATGTTAGATGATACCGGGTATCTTATCGCCGATCAAAATCAAGAAACGAACCAGCCAAATATTTTTGCATGTGGTGATGTTGTCAAGAAAAATTTATATCAAATTGTAACTGCCACTGCAGAAGGAGCCGTGGCCGCAAACACAATTATCAATCGAATTGGAAATAGAAAAGAAGGGGGATCCTATGCTCGTTAGAATCATATTGATTGTATTAACTATTTTAATGGTGATCATTGGAGGGATTTTTGGCGTTTTATTTTTCCGCGGCAAAAGGAAAATAGATAAGACCGATATCTTAGTAGTAAAAAACCATACTTTAAATGGTATGTTATCGATACTAATTCTAGTGGGAGCAATTATGGTCGGATCGTTTCTATTTTTGATCTACTAAGAAAGCGTAAGCTTTTTTCTTTTTAGCCAAAATTGTGTTATAATAAATCCTTGAAAGTGGGTGGTACCATGTCTTTTTCTACGATAGTCAAAGAAGAAATTGCCAAGCAAGATTGGAGTAAATCTGAAACATTGGCACTTCTATCTTCCTTTTTACGTAATAATGCAATTATCACACAAGAAAAAATTGAAGTCATAACCGAGAATCCGGAAGTGGCACAGTATATTTATAAGACAATGAAGGAGTTGTATCGTATTACCATTCCGATTGATCAAAAAAAGAATAATAACTTTACGAAGAATCGACTTTATGTTCTCACAATCATCGAAAAACAAAAGATGATTTTAGAGGATTTAGGAGTCATTAACCAAAATGGTTACTATCTATTAGAACCGCCAGAGTATTTAGTCACAACCACCGAGGATCAAAGAGCATATTTAGCGGGTATTTTTCTTGCCTGTGGAAGTATTAACGATCCCAAAACATCACGATATCACTTAGAATTTACGATTGATACGGAAGAAGAAGCCCAGTTTGTCCACTTTTTACTAAACAATTTTGATTTAAATAGCAAAGTATTAAGTCGTGAAAAAGGATATATGGTATATATTAAAGAGGCCGAAAAAATTGGCGATTACTTAAGAATGATTCATGCGACGAATGCGTTATTATATTTTGAAGACATTCGAATTTTAAGAGATCATCGTAATATGACCAATCGTTTAAATAATATGGAGCAGGCCAATACAGATAAAATTGTCGAAACGGCAACCAAACAATTAGAAGACATTGAATATATTAAAGATAAAATGGGCCTAGATTTTCTCGATGAGAAAACAAGAGAAGTTGCAACATATCGTCTCAAATATCAAGAGGCATCTCTACAAGAATTAAGTGAAATTATTTCATTAGAAACGAACCATCCCATTACCAAATCTGGCTTAAATCATCGCTTTCGAAAGATGAGAGAACTTGTAAATAAATGGAAAGGAGCTGAAAACCATGACCAAGAAGGAACTGGAAAAATGTAAACGTGAAATTGATGATTACATTGCAAATGAAAATTATCAGTCTTTAGAATACATTTTAGAGTTAGATCCGTCATTACGTGAATATACCATCAAACGCCTTTTCGATATCGATCTTCCGATGCAAGATAACAAATGTCTTTATTTTCCAACCGCGGTTCGTAGCAAAGAAGAAAAAAGTTTTGATCGGCATTTTTGGATCTATTATGAAATGTTATCTCTTCTCATCGATGGAGTTTTGAACAAGCAAGAATTGCAATCTTGTTATCTTTTCTTTGAACAGCATACCAAAGATGCGCTAGATCGTTTAACGTTAATAGATATTCAGACGCAAAAACAAATCTCACCCTTGGAATACGAAAATGAAAATACCTATCTAGTGATGAAAGGTCTTGATCTCCTTTGTATGATGCATCATGGATGCAGTTATTTTAGAAGAAGTGTTTCTGATTATGAAAAAGAAGTAAATTTAACGAATTATCAGGCCAAACAAAAGTTATTAGCTACTTTAAAACGTTATCATATCTCACATCTATTTACTTTTATTAGCACAGGGGCAGAACTAGATGCATTGGGAGAAAAAGGAAGTTTTGATTTCTTCACCATTGATCTCGATGGTATTCATCATTTAGCTATGAGTCCATATTTAAAACAAATTGTCGAATTAGACACCTTATCCTTCGATCCTGCACCGTTTCCATTAAAAGAAGATGCGCTTCAACCATCTAAAATATACCAAAAAAAAGAGAACTAATGTTCTTTTTTTTCAACGATCCTATCGACAATACCATAATTTAATGCTTCTTCGGCATCCAAGAAATGATCTCGTTCTGTATCTTCTTCAATTTTTTGTAAACTTTGTCCTGTGTTTTGGGCCAAGATTTGATTGAGGCGTTCTTTTGCTTTTAAAATATGTTTGGCCGCGATTTGAATTTCCGTTGCTTGCCCTTGTGCGCCTCCAAGTGGTTGATGGATCATCACCTCGGCATGTGGTAGTATGTAGCGTTTTCCTTTTTTTCCACAAGAAAGTAAGAAGGCCGCCATACTTGCTGCCATGCCCAAGCAAATCGTACTCACATCACTTTCGACAAATTGCATTGTGTCATAAATGGCCATTCCAGCCGTGATGACACCTCCCGGAGAATTGATATAAATACTAATATCATCGTGATTCAAAGAATCCAAATACAGTAATTGAGCAACAATCAAATTCGCCGAATCATCTGTAATTTCGCCGCTTAAAATAACAATACGATTTTTAAGTAACCGCGAAAAAATATCATAACTACGTTCTCCGTTGCTTTCTTTTTCTACAACAACAGGAATTAAATTCATGTGTATCACCTAATACTATAATAGGGAAGTTCATTAAATTTTATGCAAAAACAAACGAGAATCGTATCTTTTCAAAAAGTATGGAATATGATAGAATAGAACTAGAATAAAGAGGGATCTTATGATTGAAAATGTTGAGATAAAAGTTAAAAATAAAAAATTAGAGGTCTTAAAAGGAACAACACTACAAGAGGTTGCCAAACAGTTTGAAGACCAATTTTCCCATCCGATTATTGTCGCAAAGGTCAATGGAATTTACCGAGAATTATCTGAAAAAATTGATCGCCCTATGGATGTTGAGTTTTATGATCTAACCAACAATACCGCGAATCGCATGCATGTGAATGGATTGATCTATATGATTCTTTTGGCAGGACGCGAACTCTTTGGTATGTCATGTCATTTTCGTGTTCTTCATTCCTTGGATAAAGGACTATATATGGAAACAGATTTCCCTCTAACGAACGATAAAGTAGAACAATTAGAAGAAAAAATGAGGGAGATCGTCGATCGTGATTTGGATATTGTAAAAATGAATGTGACAAGACTGGATGCCATTCATTACTTCGAAAGCATTCATGATAAAGCCAAAGCCAATATCATGAAATATAATACGAACACATATGTAACACTATATAAATTAGGAAACCTATATAGCTATTTTTATAGTTTAATGCCAATTAGTACCAGCGTGTTAGGGGAATTTGCTTTAACCTATTTGAATGATCACGGATTTGTGTTGAGATATCCAACGATCTATATGAAAGATGGTATGAAAGAATTTGTACCACGGCCCAATATTTTTCGCGAATTTCAAGATCGCTTATCTTGGGAAAAAGTGATGAAACTAGAAAATGTGGCTGAGTTAAATCAAAAAGTATCAAAAGGAGAAATTGCGGATATTATCCGTATTTCGGAAATTTTACAAAACAATCGCCTCTTACAAATTGCTCGAAATATCGAAGCCAAACGAGATCAAATCAAAATCATTTTAATCGCTGGGCCTTCTTCTTCTGGGAAAACGACCACAACTAGAAAGTTGGCCATGTACTTACGAAGCTTTGGATTACGCCCACATGTCATATCGATGGATGATTATTTCCACGATCGAGTCGATACGCCAAAAGATGAAGAAGGAAATCCTGACTATGAAAGTTTACGAGCACTGGATACCGAATTATTTGAAAAACAAATGCGCGATTTGTTAAATGGCGAAGAAGTTACTTTACCAACTTTTAATTTCCTAATTGGTATGAAAGAGTACAAAGTTAAGAAAAAGTTAGAACATGATGATATTTTACTAATCGAAGGAATTCATGCATTGAATAAAACGATTTTAACCACCATTCCTCGCGAAAAGAAATACAAAATTTATATTTCTCCATTAACTGCACTCAACATCGATAATCAAAATCGGGTACCAACGACTGACAATCGCCTTTTAAGAAGAATCGTCCGCGATAACCGAACGAGAGGTTATCGAGTAGAGGATACCATTGCGGCATGGCAAAATGTTCGTAAAGGTGAAGAAATGTATATCTTTCCCTATCAAGATGATGCAGATGCTACATTTAATACTGCTTTAATTTATGAACTTGGCGTTTTAAAAACTTATGCCGAACCTCTACTTTATTCGGTAGAGTCTACCTCTCCTTATTATAATGAAGCAAAGCAATTATTAAACTTATTAAGAGTTTTCTTACCGATTCCATCAGACGATATTCCCGATGATTCGATTTTAAGAGAATTTATTGGCCGAAGTTATTTCAATGCCTCGTAAATATCCACAACAATTGTGGATATTTTTGTTATAATGAAAATGAGGTGGTAACGTATGAAAATTGTTCGTTTGGTCATTCACCCGACCAATCTTCAAAATATTTATGAAGAAGAGACAGAAAATTTTCGCTTTGTTTTAGAACGAACTTTATGTCAAAAACAAATTCCCTATGTAAGTGTCGGCAGTGAGATTCATTTTGATCAATATATTTGTGATTTGATTCCTTATCAGAGCAAACGCTTCCAACACCTATTAAAACAGGGAAATCGTTTTCAAATTGATTATCATTTTAATTTTGTATTGGCCAACGAGGAAGCACTGTTTTTTGAAGGCGAAGTCGGAAAATATGTAATGGGATATCTCGAAAAAGAAAAAGTTTATTATCTTCAAAAATAGGAGAAAAACATCTACTTTTGTCTTGTGGAAAGAAAAGAATTGAAACCAAAGAGAAAAGAGGATATAATGAAGATGATAGAAAGGATGATAATATGAAAGTAGCAATCAATGGATTTGGTCGCATTGGCCGTTTGATTTTTCGCATTATGATGGAGGATGATCGGTTTGATATTGTGGCAATTAACGATTTGACGGATGCGGAACAATTGGCTTATTTGTTGAAATACGATACCAATCATCGTAATTACAAAACGGATGAAATCACTTTTGAAGGAGAGGATTTGATTATCGCAGGAAAAAGAATTAAAGTATATAAAGAATTAGATCCTGCGAATCTACCATGGAAAGCACTAGATATTGACGTTGTGATGGAATGTACAGGAAAATTTACTGATACCGAGAAAGCAATGGCGCATATGGAAGCAGGTGCGAAAAAAGTAATTATTTCGGCACCGGCAAAAGGGAATGCGAAAACAATTGTCTATAATGTAAACCATGAAACATTAGATGGAAGTGAGAGCATTATCTCTGCTGCTTCTT
>CANTWQ010000033.1 GCA_947853365.1 uncultured Bacilli bacterium | reverse complement strand
ACTCTACAATTCCATACATAGCAACTGGTATAATAATAAGTAAAGGTATCATTGGTTTCTACACTTTGAATGGTAAATGGCGAATATGTCGTATTTAATGATGTTACCGTCATTTCTTCTCCCAAGTGCTTTTCGGTTGTATTCTCTGTACTATTCAAATCCGTCAAATCAAAATCAATTCTTCGTAATTTTAATTCATTATCGGAAATGGTTTCTTGGTAGTAAAGGGTATAATTTGATCCCAAATCACTAGGTAAGATTTCATAAATGAATAAATAATGATTTTCAACGCCTGGTTTTAAGGTTTCTAATTGATAACCATCTCCCAGATCTTTAAAATACTGATCGTGCGTTCGAATTGGCGTATAATACCGATGATTGGCCGCGATTACCATTTTATCGGTATTAAACGCAATATCTTGGCCGACGACATTGGTAATCGATAAATCGAGAATAATATACTTGCGATCCTCACTATTGATTGCCTCACCAGCATAATCTTTTCCAGTAAAATAAACATGATTTAGGACCATCTCATAAGAATTAGCTCGAAACTTTTCTCCTTGATGATAGATACGATTGTTCACAAAAATGGTTTGATATCCCTGATAAAGACCAAAGATAAGTAAGACGGAGATTGCAATAGATAATGGAAACTTATGTTCTTTTACGAAATATGAGAAAAACCGAAGCTTTTGACGAAGAAAACGTTTGGTATCATGAATATCTAATCCAAGTTCTACTTCGAATTCTTCTCTATCCTCTTCGGCAATATCCATATATTCTTCATCTTCGCGGAATCCGAATTTCTTTAAATCAAGTCCTAAGGTACGAATTAACAATAACAGCAATATAACATATTGTGGAACACTAACGATTAGTAAAATATCACGAATTAACAAGGACCTTTGTAAATCCATCAAACTAAAGCCCAGGCCATTAAAGTAACTAGCGGCAAAGAGAAAGCCAGCAAAGACAAGGATATATTCTAAAATGACCAACCAATACATTAACACTGGTTTTTTCTTATAATATAGAAGATAAATGAGCACTCCACTGATGAAGATGATGCCAAAAATGGCAACATAAAACAGAAAAGAGGTATAATCCGACATAGGCATAAGCAAAGGATTGTAATAAGTGGTTGCAATATAATCTTTCACCATGTTGTAAAAGTTCAAATTTTTATATAAGATATAGCAAGCAAGAAGCAATAAGATCAAGTTGATCTTTTGAAAATGTTTAATTAAAAACGCATATGGTTTCCTTAAAATCATGATCTTACCCTCCTACTATCATACTAGTTATAGTATAACGTAAAGGTCAAAAAAAAAAAAGAGGATATCTCTTTTTTTCTCATTAAATTTGTGATAAATCACTTCTTGCAAAGACCGCATAGCTTGTTTTATCGTTGATTTCTTCTTCATAAATTTTGGTATAATTACTATCTCGTTCTAAATAAGGATATAGAAAATCGCCTTTGGCAACCAACAAGTGGGTAAAATGATAGGTATTCATAAAGTCTTCATAAAACAAGTCTCCTCTTTGTAAGCGATTGTATTCTTTCATAATATCTTTCTCATGATTATTCGCTTTTAAAAACACTTCAGCGCGCGGATCAATATAAGATTTGATGCCTCGATATTCAGTATATCCACCATTATTATAATCGATGTATAAAATGATATCTTCTTTGGCAATACCACTATGTTCTAACAGGTAATTGGTACATCCTTCCACTTCACTTTTCATCGATACTTGATTGTTCATACAGATCACCGTAAGTGGTAATGTAAATAGAACAATACAACAGATGATATAAACGTTACGATGCAATGTCGTGATCGTTGGCTGTTTTAATTTGTTCGCCGGAAGAAAAGAGTTACGGAAATAATAGGCCAATGGAAAATAGGATGCAATCAAAAAGTAACATTGACCTTTATATGAGGATAACGCCAGAAAGGTCGTTCCCAAAGTTAAAAAGAAGTGTCTTAAGGTCATTTTTTCTTTATGATAAAACATGTAAGATAAATAGACGATAGCAATCGATAGGAACACATAAAGACCATTGGGATGTTGAATGTTTGGCACTTGCATTTCTCCGACGACATTATTGATTTCATCCACTCCATATGATGTAAAAACATACGTGATAGCATCAATCGTATAAGGGTTAAGGAACCCTACGAGAAATTGAATGGGAAGGAGAAACAGAAAATGCTTGGTATGAAAGGTATGTTTTTTATAGTCTTGATAAACCGATTCAACGAGATATGGTAACATTAACACGAATTGCATCCACCACATCGAAGCATGAAGGTTAATCAACAAAAAAGATAACACAGGAAGAATCAGTAATGGCTTCCATGATTTTTCTTTCCAATATTTTTCTAATACATAAAGTTCCGTCATTAAAATGGCAATCGAAAATACTTGTGGTCTAGCGACGATAAAATGTGATAAAAAAGCAACAACCAAACAAGAAATATAGGTAGATAGTTGGTAACGATGATCACTTAGAAGCATACATGTTTTATAGCTGATAAAAAGCATATAAATGGACATCACAAGTGGAAGAAAAAAAAGTGCATATTTGCCAAAACTAGAAAACAATCGATAAAAGATGACCCCACTTCCCCATTGTTGCATGACAAAAGATAAATTTTCATGAATCGTAAATGGTTCGATGGTTGGAAATCCATTCGTCAGTACATATTTTCCATGATTTAGCAAAAACCAAATATCATTATTGATCGAAAGATTATGGATGATGACTAAGATGATGGGAATTGCAAAGAATAAAAAAGTATTTTTCTTACTCAAAGTAAGCATATTTTTGATATATTTCATGATTTCTCCTTTTCTTCATGATATTCTTGTTCCGTATTTACTTGCCAAATGTTTTCTTTGGAAATATTATGATCAAGTAGATGATCGACAACAAGGAAGCCTGTCATCATCGAATGATCCATATTGTTATAGCGATGTTGTCCATTACGGCCAATACAGTAAAGATTTTGATATTGGTTGCAATAAGCAATGACTTGATCGATTTGATCATAACTATCAAAGTAGGCAGGATAAGCTTTCTTTACTTTTTCTACATGTGTTTGGATGACATCGTCAATATCGATAAATTTCATTTTGATTAACTCTTGAATGGCAAGATTACTCCATTCTTGTTTGGTACGTTCAAAGCGTCCATCGCCTTCGTTACAAAAATATTCTAATCCGACAAAGATGGTCTGATGGATATCTTTTACCATATAAGGACTCCAATTATTAAATATTTGCATGCGCCCTACTTCGACTTCTTTATTATGAATATAAATCCAACAATCAGGAATTTGATTACGAATGGTTTGATAGGTTGTTTTATTTTCTAAATTTAATTTTTTTACAAGAATCCCGACGGTAACAAAATCACGATACGGTAAATTTTCGGTAATGGTAGTGATTTCTTTTGGGACCTTGGGGGTAATATTGTGCATTAGGTCTTTGATTGGAAGGCTTGATAGAAAAATATCCCCTTTGATTTCTTTCGTTTCTTTCTTGTTTTTTACAGTTACCGTTAAAAGCCGATTTCCTTTTCTCTTGATTGATATGACTTGATGTTCTAACAGTACTTTTCCACCCATGGCTTCTATTTTTTTTTGCATTTTTTGCCACATTTGTCCTGGTCCATATTTGGGATAATAAAAGCTTTCAATCAGAGATGTTTCGGTCGTATCTTTGCCTTTTTGAAATACTCTTCGAAAATTGTCTTTTAAAATGGCAAGGATCGATAAGCCTTTCACGCGTTGATTCCCCCATGAAGCAGAGATTTCTTTGGGATTTCGTCCCCACACTTTTTGGGTATAACTTTCAAAAAACATAGCATATAGTTTATGACCAAACCGATTGATATAAAAGTTCTCTAATGAGGTCTCATCTTTCTTAAAGATTTTCGCTTTCAGATAACTAAGTCCTACTTCCACCGTGGTTAAAAAACCCATATTTTTCATCGTTACGATGTTTAACTTGAGAGGATAATCAAAAAATTTATGATTATAATAAATCCGTGAGATGCGATGGCGTTTTAAAAAGATATCATCTTCTTTTTCGGGATCACCGCCATTAGGAGTTAAAAAAGGATTTTGTATTTGTAATTTTATTTCTTCTTTGGATGGAGCACCTTGTGGTTTTAGAATTTCCATCCAAGTATCCATCACTCGTTTTTGTTTGGTAAAGAAGCGATGCCCTCCTAAATCCATTCGTCCATAAGACGTGGCAATTGTTTTAGAAATTCCTCCGACTTGACGGTCTTGCTCAATGATGATGACTTCGTAGTTATCTGTTCTTTTTAATAATTCATAAGCCGCACTTAATCCCGCTGGTCCTGCACCTAAAATAATCACTTTCTTTTTTTTCATATGTTTACTCCTACTAATAAGCTTATTATAACATAATTTGTCGCTTTATTTTGAAAACTATGTTATAATTTCAACGTGGAGGATGATGATTTTGAAAAAACTTTGTTTATTACTGGGAGGACTTATCTTCTGTTTCTTTCTTACTGGATGTGGTAATAGTAACAATTATCTCGTATCCATTGATATGGATGAATTAAATCAAAAAATAGAAAATGAGGAAAGTTTTATTTTAGAAGTGATGCGAACAACTTGTTCGGCTTGCGAAGCATTCGAGCCAAAATTGGAACGGGTAACAGCGGAATATGAAGTGACTGTCTATCAAATCAATACGGATGAAATAGATGCTGATCGTTGGAGTACTTTTTCTAGTGAATATTCAGTAACGGCTACTCCGACGATATTATTCTTCGAAAACGGTAAAGAGGCTTCTATTATGAACCGTATCAATGGTAATGTCTCAGAAGATCGGCTTATTTCAAAGTTAGAAACAATGGGATATATTCAAGCAGAATAAAACTTAGCTTTGGGCTAAGTTTTTGATTGGATTAATCTATATTTTTCTTATCATTCACGTTTTCTTTTCCGACTTCCAAACAAAGAATTAACGTAGGCTTTCCAATTGCTTTTTGTTTAAACCAGTAGCGCGCATAATAATCATTGGATCTATGCCTTCATACAACAATTTTTTAGCTGTATTAAGAACGCCTTCTTTACGGCCTTCTCTTCGACCTTCTTTTAAACCCGAAGCGTGCCCTATTTCTTCATGATACATATTCTGCTCAT
>CANTWQ010000032.1 GCA_947853365.1 uncultured Bacilli bacterium | reverse complement strand
GTTGATGTTAGTAGTTTAACAGACTCATCTACGAGTAGTTATAAATTCACAAAAAGTAGTAATGGTATCAATTACTATGGAGCCCAAGGCTATGGAGGAAGTATTCCAAGTGCAACAACCCCCGGAGCCATCGATATTAAATTTGTAAGTACTTCTACCAAAGAAAGTGGCAAAGCCCAATACACAGGATCCACCATCGAAGAATGGAGAACCCCGGATGGATTTACCTTTGGTAATGAGGAATTAGCAGGAATCTGGGTCGCCAAGTTTGAAACCAGTAGTAGCAATCCAACCGCCTCCAGTGGTGGAGGAAATGATACCAGTTTAGATCCTATCATAAAACCAAACACAACAATATGGAGAAGCATTACATTAGCCAATATGTTTACAAACAGCCAAAAATTAACGACTGCAGGAAATCGTTACGGCCTTTCTACGAGTGCCGATAGTCATATGATGAAAGATAGTGAGTGGGGTGTCGTCACCTATCTTTCACAGAGTAAATACGGAAAGTATGGAAATACAAATTATACAGGAAGTAACAAAGAAATCTACAATAATAATCATGCCAATTATCAATCCGGATGTAGTAGTGGAAGTCCTGATGCAAATAGTAGTAGCAGTTGTGCCTATACTTATGAAAAAGAAAGTAGTGGAACGGGAGCCAGCACGACAGGAACCATCTATGGAGCATATGACTTTGTAGGAGGAGCAATTTATCACACGATGGCTAATTACAACGATAATATTGCAAAGAGTGGTTTCTCTACTTTGCCGGAAAGCAAGTATTATGATAAATACACTTCAACGAATAATGCCACTGCCTGTAATGGAAGTATCTGTTATGGTTATGCGTTAAGTGAAACCAGTGGTTGGTATGGCGGGGTTCATGGTAATTTATCGTCATCAACCCCATGGTATAAACGAGGAAGCATTCAAAACTCCGGATCTGCAAGTTCTATCTTTGCCTTTGATGCCATGGCCTCGGCCGGAGGAACCAATGGTGTAGTAGGATATCGAATTGTATTGGTACCATAAAAACGAAAAAAAAGACGTTTTGAAAAAGTAAAAATAAGTAGTAATGAGATAAAAAATAAGGCGGAAAGCCTTATGAAGCAACGAAAAAACCAAGCCCTGGGGGGTGGGCAAGTATTATAAAATCATAAGTTTAGGAGTACTGATTTTAGTACTCATTTTCTCGTATGACAAGATTACTTTAAAAGAAGAGACACAAAATAACGGTGTCTCTTTGTCGTGGAATTATATCAGTTCTAAAACTCCACCCCAGACATTTCCCGGAAAAGAAGATGGATATCAAATAACAAATATTACCTGCACGAATGGGAAAGGAAGATGGGATAATATAGAATGGAGGGGCTTGGTATTATGTGATGGGAAATTATAACGGATATATTGCAAACGGTGGTTTTAGTAGTCTACCGGACATTAAATATTATGATTGTTATACTTCAACATCTACCAGTTCTGCATGCAATAGTGGCGTTTGTTATGGCCACGCCCTAAGTGAAACATCCAGTTGGTATAGTGATTACGCATCAATGTCGAGTTCAAAATATTCCTGGTTATTGCGTGGTGGAGGATATAGTAGTTCATCTAGTGCCGGAATTTTTGGTTTCTTTCGTGAATATGGGTATAATGATGATGCCTATTCCTTTCGCCTAGTTTTAATTTTACCGTAGAAAAGTGTTTAATAATGACACTTTTTTGTATGAATAAATGTCCTAAAAAAATTTCAAAAAATCCCATATTTATTTCATAAAATGGTAAAATATTCGTGGTATACTAGAAATAGAATTGGAGGAATGAAACATGAAAATTGGAATCGCAAGTGATCATCGAGGATACAAATTAAAATCAAAGATCATTCGCTATTTAAATAAGAAAAAAATAGAAGTAGAGGATTTTGGAACCACATCATTAGATTCTGTAGATTATCCAAAATTTGCCTTTCTATTAGGAGAAGCAGTCGCAAATAAAGAGGTTGATTTTGGTATTGCCATTTGTGGAAGTGGGATTGGCATTTCCATTGCTTGTAATAAAGTAAAAGGAATTCGTTGTGCCAAAGTAGATACGATAAAAGAAGCCAAAATGACGCGATTAGATAACGATGCCAATATTCTAGCTTTAAATGGAAGTATGAGTGCTTTCCGTGCTTTAGATATTGTAGATACCTTTTTAAAAACGGACTTTTCAAAAAAAGAACGTCACCAAAGAAGAATTGATGAAATTACATCATACGAAAATAAGTGAGGACCATCATGAGCGCTAAGTTTTTTCTATATTTATTTACAACACCTCTAGTCATTTGGGCTATGGATAGTATTAATATCAATCATATTTTTAAAAAAAATCGCATTTGGCAAGCCCGTATCTTTTATACGATTTTAGGCCTTTCTCTAATTTATTTATTTACAAATTTTATTTATGATGTCTTTTTATCATCAAAAATATTTTAAAAAAAAGTATAAAACAAATGCCTCTTGTCCAAACTCTAAATGAGGTGGAAAAGATGAAAAAGAGATTGAAATTAAAACCATTTGTTTTACCGACATTATATGTGATTGCATGCGGTGTCTTTGTGGCCAGTATATTCCTATTAAATAAAACATTAAACGCACCCATAAAAGAAGAAACACCAATGAATTATGTAACCAATGTTGTTGGAGAACAAGACGTACCGGTTGTAAATGTGGAAGCAAGTATGATCCGACCATATACAGATTCCTCTGTACAAATCGCAAAATATTTTTATGATAAAGATGCCGAAGAGCCAAAACAAGAACAATCGATTATCTATCATGAAAATACATATTTGCAAAATTCTGGAAGCGATTATACTGCCGAAAACACCTTTGACGTTGTCAGTGTATTCGATGGAACGGTAATCGAAGTCGAAGAAACAGAACTACTTGGAAAATCTGTAAAAATTCGCCATGATAACGATATCATCAGTGTGTATCAAAGTTTAAGTGAAGTATCAGTCAAAGAAAATGATACCGTTACCCAAGGTCAAACGATCGGTAAAAGTGGAACAAGCACATTAGATCAAAATCTGGGAAATCATCTACATTTTGAATTATATTATCAAGGACAAGTCGTAGATCCAGAAAATTATTTCGATAAAAAGATCAGCGATTTCTAAAAAATCGCCTTTTTTTCATCATAGATGTCTCTGTTACATATGTTACAGTAAGGAGATGTTTATGAATCGAAAAATAAAGATGAGAATTTTAAAAGAAGCCCAGGATATGAAAGATACCAATCATACCATTCGTGAAATAGCGGCAATCTATCAAATAAGCAAGAGTACTGTCCATAAGGATTTAACAGAGCGTATTCAAGAAGTAGATCCCTATTTAGCCCAAGAGATTAGAAAAATATTGGATGAACATCTAAAATTACGTCATATCCATGGAGGCGAATCAACAAGAATCAAATATTTACAATTAAAATAGCAAAGGAGGAAGAATGTGAAAGATATAGGAATCGATCTTGGAACTGCCAATGTCGTAATTTATGAAAAGGGCAAAGGAATTGTATTAAATGAACCCAGTGTCGTTGCGATCGATGCCGAAACGAAGAAAGTGTTAGCCGTTGGAGATGAAGCCAATGAAATGTTAGGAAGAACTCCGGGAAAAATCAAAGCCATTCGTCCGATGAAGGATGGCGTCATTGCTGATTTTGATATTACAGGAGCGATGCTCAATCATTTTATTAAAAAGGCCATTGGGAAACGTTTTATTAAACCACGGATATTGATTTGTTGTCCATCGAATATTACACAAGTAGAAAAAAATGCCATTAAAGAAGCTGCTATGATGACCGGCGCTAGGAAAGTATTTCTAGAAGAAGAACCAAAAGTAGCAGCGGTAGGGGCCGGATTAGATATTGCGAAACCATCTGGAAATATGGTAATTGATATTGGTGGAGGAACGACTGATATTGCCATATTATCGCTAGGAGGCATTGTTACAAGTGAATCTATTCGTATTGCCGGAAATGCTTTTGATAATGATATTATCCACTATTTAAAGGACAAGCATAATCTTTTGGTTGGAGAACGCACTGCGGAAGAAATCAAAAAAGAAATAGGAACCGTCTATCAAAAGACCAAGAAAGAGAAAAAAGAGGTAAAGGGACGTGATGCCGTTACAGGATTACCGAAAACAATTACTATAACCGCATCCGAAATTGAAGAGGCTTTATCTGACGACGCAATGAAATTAGTGCGAACTGCCAAAACCGTATTAGAACATACACCACCAGAGTTATCCGCAGATATTGTGGATAAAGGAATTATTTTGACCGGTGGTGGAGCACAATTAGAAGGTTTTCCACAACTATTTGCGGAAGAATTGAAAGTACCAGTCTTTTTGGCTGAAAGCCCTTTAACTTGCGTTGCGGAAGGAACCGGAATTCTCTTAGATCATATTGAACTAATCGATCACTAAACCTAAAAAAATTAGGTTTTTTTCTGTGTATAATATGTTATAATGAAAATAATAAAAGCAAACGGGGGATGTATATGTTAGTAGGAAGTACCGTACAAGAAGTAATCATAATGGTATTAGTTACTTTCTTATTTAGTGCTTTACTAATGCCACTAATGAAAAGAATTGCCCATCATATCGGAGCAGTCGATGTTCCAAGAACCGACGAAGGAAATCGTCATATCCACAAAAAACCAATTCCTAAATTGGGAGGCGTTGGGATCTTTTTAAGTTTTCTGTTTGGATATATGTTATTTGGAACCCATAGTGTTAAAATGAATGCGATTTTAATCGGAAGTTTCATTATCATTCTAACCGGAATTATTGACGATATTCATGACTTAAGAGCAAGTTATAAGTTAATTGGTCAAATCGTTGCGGCTTGTGTACTCACCTTTTATGGAAAACTGCTAATTGAAAATATTACAATATTTGGATGGGATCCCATTGAATTTGGATTTTGGTCTTATCCTATTACTATTTTCTTTATTGTGGCTTGCGTCAATGTCATCAATTTGATCGATGGCCTTGATGGATTAAGCAGTGGGATTTCCTCCATATTCTATCTAACGACGGGGATTATTTGTATTTTTCAGTCTCGATCAGGTAGTTTGGAAATGTTATTGAGTTTCATCATGTTAGGAGCAACACTTGGTTTTTTACTTCACAACTTTTATCCCGCCAAAATTTTTGCCGGAGACTGCTCCCAATTTATGGGATTCATGATTGCTGTCATTTCATTATTAGGATTTAAAGGAATGGCTTTTACCACCTTATTTATTCCTCTTAGTATTATAGCAATTCCAATATTAGATACTTTATTTGCTATTATCCGCAGATTATTAAAAGGAAGACCTCCATTTGAAGCAGATAAACAACACTTACATCATCAATTGTTAGGAATGAACTTTTCGCAAAGAACAACTGTATTGATAATTTATGCCATTGATATATTATTCGCTTTGACATCTATTTTCTATGTTCTAAAAGATCCGACGATTGCCAAGATTATTTACATCATACTATTCTTCCTCATTTTATGGTTTGTATGTTATACTAATATTATCACTGAAAAACGTCCACCAACAATGAAGGAGATTAAAGAGAAAATAGAAAAACGGAAGTAAAGCATAAACGAAGAGTTCTATGCTTTTTTCATAGAAAGATAGGAGAGGATAAGATGCTAAACTTTATTATTTGTGATGACAACGTAGAATTTACAAAGTACATGAAAGATTTAATTGATAAGTTTATGATGAATTATGATATGGATTATAAATGTATTTTAAGACACGATTATGATCAGAAGTTTAGAGAAGTTGTAGCAAAAGAAATAGGGTTTAAAGTATATTTTTTAGATATTCAAACAGAACACAGTTCAGGCTTGGATGCGGCTAGATGTATTCGTGAAGAATTTGATGATTGGGTATCTATTATTGTTATTATTACAGCATATAATCAATATAAATATGACGCACTAAGTAATCGGTTATATCTACTGGATTACATCAATAAATTAGATAATTGTGAAAACAAAGTAAAAGAAGTACTAGAGGTATCCATCAAACATTATGATCATCGATACAAAACGTTGAGTTATGAATATAACCATATCATTCATAAAGTAGAATATCGCCACATCATCTATATCGAAAAAGAACCAGATTCTAAAAAGTGTAAAATTAAAACAACCTATGGCGAAAACTATATCAATGCAACGATCAATCAAATGGATAAAATCTTAGAAAAAGATGCTAGGTTTGTAAAAGTCAGTCGGAGTATGATTATCAATGTGGATCAAGTAAGTGAATATGATCCTCATGAAGGGAAATTGGTTTTTAATAATGGAGAAACAACTTATCAAGTATCTAGGGACTACAAAAAGGAGTTGAAACAACGTGTGGGATGTGATAGTTAGATTTATTACAGGTTTTATTATATCCATTTCAGGAATATGGATTGTTAAAAATGTGAGTGACACCAAAGATTTTTCGTTTAATGTTAAGATGTTCATCTGGACTGTTTTATTATCTATACCATCTTTGTTTCTTTATGGCGTTGAATATAGCATGATTACACCTATAATCACTTGGTTAATGTATATTGTTGCAATTCGAAGAATATTCTCAT
>CANTWQ010000031.1 GCA_947853365.1 uncultured Bacilli bacterium | reverse complement strand
TTCTACATTTTAAAATATATAACAAAGCTCATTAGTTCGAGCAAATTCTTCTCTGGTGCCTGAGGTGGGACTTGAACCCACACGATGTTGCCATCACTGGATTTTGAGTCCAGCGCGTCTACCATTCCGCCACTCAGGCATAAGAAAATTATAACATAGATGTTTTAATTTTCAACCTTTTTTCTTAAATTACTTCAATTTCTTTTGAATCTTCATGATATTTCGACTGATATAGATCCGTTTCCTCTTCTTCTATTTCTTCATTTTTCACAAATTGACTGATATCTGGTAAGTCATCAAGTGTCGCCAAACCAAAATAGTCTAAAAATTCACTGGTCGTCTGATAAAGAATCGGTCTTCCTGGCAAATCACTACGACCAGTTTCTTTCAATAAGCCTTTCGCGACCAATTTGCGGATCATTTGTGAAGAAGAAACACCACGGATTTCATCCACTTGCATTCTCGTGATTGGTTGATTATAAGCAACGATTGCTAAAGTTTCCAAAGCCGCTTGAGATAATGTATTAGATTCCGGATTTTCTAATAATTTTTGAAAATAGTTTTTATATTCTGGCTTGGTTGTCAACTTAAAAGTATTGCCTAAAAAGTGCAAACGAATTCCACTTTCTTCTTTGGCATACTTCTCTTGTAATTGATGCAGTAAATTCTTAACCGTCTCATCAGAAATTTCCATAATGTCTTTCATTTGATCTAAGGTCAATCCATCATCCCCCACCACAAACAAAAGCCCTTCTAAAACCGCTTCTAAATTGGCATTCATGCAATCACCTCACAAAAAATAGACGAAAAATTATGATCTTGCTCAATTTTAATTTCACGTTCCTTGGCCATTTCTAAAATGGTCAAAAAAGTAACAACAATATAGGGTTTGGTTAATTGCTCAAAAAGTTCTAAAAAATTAACACGTTTTTTCGTATGCAGAATCGATGAAATTTCCTTTCTTCTTTCCGCAACGGTGATTTCCTTGGTTGCTACTTTGGTTTTTAATGGTTTATTCTCTTGCTGCCGTTTTAAAAAGTTTGAAAAAGCAAGCAACAAATCATCCAGTCCAACATCATGGTTCACTGCCTGGTCCAAGGAAGCATACTGTGTCATATTTTCCGGTAATTTGGTATAAATTTCTTGGCGGATACCTTCTAATGTATGAAAATTTTTAGAAACTTCCTTATAACGTTGATATTCCACTAACCGATCCACTAAAATTTGTTTTGGATCCTCTTCCTCCTCTTCACTATCCGTATGATGTCGAGGAAGTAATTTTCTACTTTTCCATTCCAACAATTCCGCGGCCATAACCAAATACTCGCTGGCAATATTTAAGTTTAATGTTTCCATATGATGGATATAAGATAGATATTGACTTGTTACTTCCTCTAAAGAAATATGAAAAAGATCCATTTTACTTTCTTTGATAAGATGCAATAACAAGTCTAAAGGTCCTTCAAACGCATCAATCGTAACCGTATAATCCATCTTATCACATCCCAACTCTACTTCCAAATTATACAATATTTTTACAATAAAAAGCAAATTTTTCAAAATTTATGTTATAATGTTCTTACACGGAGAGTTGTCTGAGTGGTCGAAAGTGCGGCACTCGAAATGCCGTAAACGGAAACGTTTCTAGGGTTCAAATCCCTAACTCTCCGCCAAATAAGAAAAAAAGGAGTATTTCCCTATGGCAAAACCCAAAAATGATGATACCGTAAAAATGATTTCTATTCTATCTTACATAGGATTTTTATGGATTTTAGGATTCTTTATTGAAAAAGAAAACAAATATGTGAAGTTTCATATGAACCAAGGGATTATTCTTTTCTTTATAGAGATTGTGTTAGGCTTTTTATCGAGTATTTTTATGGTCGTTCCGCTTTTAGGTAAGATTTTTGCATCCGCGGTAGGGCTTATTTGTCTGATTTATATGTTACTTGGTATTTTAAACGCTGCTCAAGGAAAAAAAGAGAAACTGCCAATCATTGGCAATCTCTTTACATTTATCGACTAACATGAAACGTTTTACGATGAAAGATGAAGCTTTTCTTTGTGAAAACTGTCATCAACAGGTAGCAAAACTAAACTATACCGCTCGCGACCATTGTCCCTACTGTCTCTATTCCAAACATGTCGATATCAATCCCGGTGATCGCAAAAACCCTTGTCAGGGATTATTAGAGCCCATCGGTATTGAAAAGTATCGCGACACTTTTAAAATTATTTATCGTTGCCAAAAATGTCATCAATTACATAAAAATATTGTAGCAAGCGATGATAGTATGGATCAAATAATTGAACTATCAAAAAACAACTACGAATGAGAAGTAGTTGTTTTTGTTTGCTTTTGTAAAATATCCGCTGCGATTTTTTTTATGCTTTCAAATACATCAGCAAATGATTTTGTCACATCGATCGTATAATCGAACTTTTGATCATCTACTAACATTTTCGTTCGTCCTTTGACCATCAAATAATCTTCTTTGGTCGTGATATTCGATTGAAACAAATGATCTCCGTAAAACTTGGGAGGATCAGAAATCAAACTGCGATGTTTCACCCGTGTAATGTTCGTATCATCATCACTGACAATCCGAATCAAATAAAACGGCACATTCAATTTAGATACCTGTTCATAAAGAGAACAAGAAATATTACGATCCATAATTGTTGCTATTTGTTTTTTGTGCAAAATACGAATTTTATCAAAAGTTACTTGATCGATCAAAGCCGTTTCTAAATCCACATCACAATTGGGATCAAATGTTTTCATCTGATTTCGAACCTGATCTCCCGAAACTAAATATAAAGATAAAAGAAAAGAAAAATATTTGGCAAGTGTTGTTTTACCACTCCCACAAAGTCCAGAAAAACAAATCAAAAAAGGAGTTTGATATCTTTTTTCTGGCAAGTAAGTATCATCTAGAAGATGTTGATATAAATAATCTTTCATGTACTTCACCAATAATAGTATAGATGGAAAATGAAAAAAAGTGCAAGAAAAAACGAAAGTATTAGTCCCGTGGTTTAAAAATGAGTGTAAAAATAAAGGTAAATACAATCGCCGACGTAATACCAGAGGCCGTCAAATCAAACATTCCCATCAAAAGGCCAATAAAACCACTCCCTTGGGCTTTCGATAAAGCCCCATGGATCAAAGAGTGACCAAACGATGTAATGGGTACCAAAGCTCCCGCCCCTACAACTTCGATAATCTTATCATAAATACTAAATGTATCTAAAAAGGCACCAACCACAACAAAAATGGAAGTAATATGGCCTGGGGTTAATTTGGTATTATCTAAAATCAACTGCCCGATGAGACAGATAAAACCACAAAATAGAAATGAATACAAATAAATCATGATAACTTCACCCTTTCTAATGTGATGGCGTGGGCAATACTTAAAATCGGTTGTTTTTGAAAGGCAAACGTCGGTGAGAACAAAGCCCCCGTTGCCACTAACAATACTTTTTTTAACGTTCCCTCACGTAATTGCTGCAAAATATAGCCATAATTAACAAGAGCACTACAAACCGGTCCACTTCCGCCCGCATGAACGTCTTTTTGATTTTCTAAATCATACAGTAAAACACCACAATCATTGTAATTTGTACCTAACTTCACATGATGTTCTTGTTCTAAATAATCTTTTAAAATCTCTTTACCAAAGCATCCCAAATCACCAGTTAGAATCAAATCATAATCTTCTGGGTTTTCTTTCAAATCAGAAAGATGACGATATATCGTATCCGCGGCCGCCGGAGCCATGACAGCCCCCATATGTAACGGATCTTTTTGCCCTAAATCTTGAACAACACCAATCGTCGATGCCGTCACTTGAATATCCGTTTTTTTCGAACCCAACAAAATACTGGCTCCTCCAGTGGCGGTAAATGTGGAAGTTTTAGGTTTCGGCGCACCATATTCCGTTGGATTTCGAAATTGTTTTTCACTTCCCATATTATGAGAAGAAGTAGAACAGATCACAAAATCCGCAGTTTTATTTTCAATATATTCAGAAGCCAAAATCATACCTTCTACACTCGTTGCACAAGCACTGTAAATCCCCAAAAAAGGAATTTGAAATGGTAAAACAGCATAACAGGAAGAAGTAATTTGATTGAGCAGATCTCCAGCAATCATCAAATCCACTTGTTCTTGTTTCATTTGTACTTTTTTCAATAATACTTGAATACTTTCTCGCATCAAGTGAACTTCCGCTTGTTCAAAACTTTTTTCTCCTTCATATAAATCATCATACGTTTTATCGAAAAAAGAATGTAGTGGTCCTTTCGCTTCATAAGGACCAGCAATGGTCGCTGCATCTTGTACGTACACATTTTTATAAGTTCTTGTCATGTTATCCTCCCATCACTAACAATCGCAAAAGGCCAAAAAACCATGCCGATACAATTCCATATAGAATGACACTACCTGCAAGTTTAAAAACATTACTGCCAATGCCTGAAATTGGTCCTTCCCTTTTATATTCCATTCCCGCACTCATCATCGAATGAGCAAAACCAGTAATTGGAATAATCAAACCGCATTTGGCAAAATTAACCCATTTGTCAAAAAAACCTAAAGCGGTAAACAAGGTCGCAAAAAAGATCAAAGTTACAATCATATAAACGGAAGCTTCACTCTGTGGAATTTGCAACCATTTCATATACATCTCCATCAACAATTGACCAATCACACCGACAATGCCTCCGACGACAAACGCAATAAATGCATTTTGACTACGCGCTTCTTGTGGCTTATGTCGATTGACAATCTTTTCATACTTCGTTTTTTCCATATCTTTTCACCCAGTAATAATATGGAAAATATTGACCTTTTTATACGCAAATGACTGTTTTTTAAAAATAACAAACAAAAAAAGGATGGTATTGTTTCCATCCTTGCACTTACCATAACCAATTCTATTGATTGGTTATCTATGCAGATAATTTTTGTTGCAACTTGGTTAAAATTTTTGCTTCACTGCGCGATACTTGGACTTGGCTCATGCCTAAATGCTTTGATGCTTCACTTTGCGTTTGATCTTCAAAATAACGGTATTGGATCAATCGTCTTTCATCTTCTTGTAAACTATCTAATGCCATATGTAAATCGATCACATCGGCATCGAAGCCTTTTTCATACATCGGTACTGCATTATAAAGATTTTGACTACTTTCTTCTTCACTTAAAATGGCATCCAAACTGCGAACGAACTCCCTTTTTTGCTCGGCATCACTTAAAATAGCTTCATCTACTTCTAGGAAAAGAGCAATTTCTGTTAATGTTGGGACACGCATCAAGCGTTGTGTCAAAAGTTCTCTGGTACGGTCGATCGATTGCAGAAGATGAATGGTGTCTTTTCCAACCTTAATGTTTTTATCTTCTCTCACAAATTTTAATATTTCGCCCCAGATATATGTATGTGCATAAGTAGAAAACTTCGTATCTTTCGTATCATCAAAGTTCTGATAAGCCTTTAGTAGACCGATCACTCCCGCTTGATATAGATCTTCCATATCATAGTAATTACGGAATTTCCCCGCGATTGCATAAATCATCCGTTCATGGTCTTGAATCACTTTTTCTAATTCCATCGTATCGTATCCTCCCTACACCAATATAGGGAAAAAATCGTATTTTTAAAACCGTTTCGACAAACGTTTTCAATTTTTTTAACCGACAAAACGGGACAATTTTATCCCATCAACAAATCACCTAGGGTACGAAGGTATAATTTCCAAAAAGAAATTGCTTCTACTTCTTCTTGCACTGTAAGAGGATATTCCGTCTTTGTTCCATCTTGTTGGGTAACGATTAACGCGGCAACGATATCTCCTGGAGTAACCGGAAGTTTGATTTCTGATAATTTCAATTCTGTCTGTACTTGATCCACTTGTTCTCCCTTTTTTAAAAGAATGCCAATATCTGAAGTTGTTACTAATGAAACTTTATCCTTATTTCCTTTTTCCAATACGACTTCCCCTACTACTTCGCCTTTTTGTTTGATCAGTTGTACCGTGTAAGATTGAAACCCATAGTCGAGAAGCGCGGCTGTTTCACTGTTACGAATTTTACTATTTTCTTCTCCTAATACCACAGCAAGCAATCGCATATGATCTCTTTTGGCTGTAACTGCCATACAATATAAAGCATTGTCCGTATGTCCGGTTTTCAAACCATCCGCTCCCGGATAAGTTCGTACTAACTTATTGGTGTTGACGAGCCAAAAAGGCGTTTCTGTATCCTGACGTAAATAATCTTCATAGACAGATGAAAATTGAAAAATCTCTTCATGTTTCATTAACGCTTGCGCAATGATTGCCAAATCATAAGCACTAGAATAGTGATTGTCTTCATCGAGTCCAGTCGAATTCATAAAATGTGTATCTTGTAAACCAAGACTAGCAGCTTTTTCATTCATTGCATCAACAAAAGCTTGTTCGGTGCCACTAATTCTCTCCGCCAAAGCAACCGTTGCATCATTGGCACTGGCCATCGAGATTCCTTTCATCAAATCACGAACGCTCATCACTT
>CANTWQ010000030.1 GCA_947853365.1 uncultured Bacilli bacterium | reverse complement strand
TTCCATTTTTCTCTCCTTTTTTGGCTTTTCTTTCTTGTCCGTAGGTTTCGGGATGATTTCCTCCTTTGCTTTTTCCTTTTTGCAACAAGAAGTGATTTTGCTCTTTTCTTTTTCTCATCTCATCTTTCTGGCGTTTCTTTTATTGGGTTGTTATCTGTTTCAAACAGTATCTTCCTTTCTTCATAAGAAGTTATCGCTTTGGTTTTATTATTACTTGCAACAAAAAATATTTCCGGTGTTTTTTAGAAAATTGTGGCGATTACCATTTTCTTATTACAAAAATCGGACAAGCGCTGAAATCTATAACCGTTTGCATGACCTGGAAATGATTCAGTCGTTTTTTTCTGAACTACTGGCATTTCTATCCTTTGACTTTCTCTTTTTGATCGTTGCTTTTCTCTTATTGTTTGCCATCGAACCACTGCTCGCAGGATGGATTTTAGGAATCAGTATTCTGTTGCTTTTCTGCAATTTCTTATTTCAAAAGCCATTCAAAGAAAAAATGTTTGTTTGGAAAATGCAAAAAGATAACTTTGATACGTATTTTTTAGAAAGAGTACGAGGAATGGAAACACTACGAAACCATCAGAAATTAACATTGTCTATGGAAACGGGTATGGAAAAGCATTTGCTATGTAGTCAGAAATATTATCAGTTATCTTCTCAAGCTGGAATATATCAAATGATACAAAGCCTGCTGGAACGAGCAATGCTATTTGGAATTTTTATTTTTGGTGGTTACTTTATTTTAGAAGGAAAAATGACCTTGTCAAATCTATTATTTTTCTATTCGATGTTTCAGATGTTATCGTCTTCACTCCAACGATTGGGAAGCATTTTTCTATCTTTTCAAAACGTGCAAATTGCCATAGAAAGAGTAGATGATATTTTACAAATGCCCGAAGAGATGGAAGACAAAAATAGACACCTTGCTTGTCAGCGATGGGATATTGCTATCCGCCATCTGAGTTATCAATATTTAGAGCATCACAAAGTATTAGAAGATATTTCATTACAAATTCCTATGGGAAGTAGAATCTTTTTTAGTGGTCCCAGTGGAAGTGGAAAGACAACTTTAGCAAGACTATTACGAAAAGATTTAGAAATTGAATCTCATTGCATCTCTTATGGAGGATATGATATCAATCATTTTTCTCGCACATATTTGCAAAATCATATTTGTTATATTTCGCAAAATGAAATCATTTTTACTGGAAGTGTGTTTGATAATGTGACACTCGGAGATCCGATTTCTTATGAATTGTTTTTAGAAGTCGCACATCTTTGTGAATTGGATTTCTGCTTAAAAAAGTCCCATTTGGGCTATGATTTACTCCTAGAAGAAGATGGCAGTCGTCTTTCGGGAGGAGAAAGAGATCGGATTATTTTAGCAAGAGCATTACTGCATGATTATGATATTTATATTTTAGACGAAGTATTTCGCCAAATGGACGATTTGCTGGAACGTCGTATTTTAGAAAAGATATTTGCCCGATATCCCAATAAGACCTTTATCGTTTTATCCCATCATCAACGAAACAAAGATCTCTTTACGGACACATTATCTTTTTCTTGAGGAGGGAGAATCTATGTTTTTACCACTAGCAACATGGTATAGTGTGAAAAAGCCACGTTTTCTGTTACTATTGATTCTATTATTCGGAGGAACTTTATTCTTTTTCCTTTTATTATCGATCATGCCCTATGCTAGATATTATACGACAATAGGTATTTATCAAGGGCAAGGGCAGGTAGAAGTAGTCATTCCTTCGCCGTTATTAGAAAAGATGCAAAGAGAAAGCAAAGTGCGAATTAGTGAAGGCGTTTATTCTTTTTCCTTGCAAGAGGAAACATTACAAAGTGATGGAACATTACAAGTGACATTGCTAATTTCCAGTCAGAACACATTAGAAACGAATCATATTTATACGATGTCATTTTGGTTAGAAGAAAAATCATTGGGAGAATATTTTATTTCATTTTTGAAAGGAGAAAACATATGATAAAAATGAGTGATACAGCCTTATCTGATATTACCGGTGGAGGAGGCGGAATTCTCTTGGGAATTGGATTGGGAATCGGTATTTTAATTACTTTGGCCGCCGGCATATTAGATGGGATTACCAGACCATTAAAATGTAATAACTGAAAGGAGAAACATATGAACGAAATCAAAAGAACAGAATTATTTGACATCACCGGGGGAGGAATCTCTGGCAGTTTGATCTCTGCCATCGGCGATATTTTGGAAACAATTTTAGATATTGGAAGAAGTATTGGCTCGGCAATCTATCGATTGATCAACCAAAATACTTGCTCTTAGTCTTTTTTTCAGCAAAATATGGCATATTTTGTGAAAAATGTGTTGAAATATGGGCGTTTTTCTGTTATAATCGGTTTTAGTAAATGTGGAAGGGAGGGAAATAGAGTGAGTACAGTATCCGTTAAAAATGGTAATTTGGATTTAGCACTTCGTAAATTCAAACAAAAAGTGGCTAGAGACGGGGTCCCTTCTGAATGCAAAAAAAGAGAAGCTTATGATAAACCAGGAGTAAGAAGACGCGCTGCTAAAAAAGAAGGCATTAAAAATGCTCGTAAACGTAACAAAGCTTCACGTGGATATCGTGATTAAGAATGATTCATTCTATGGATCATTCTTTTTTTGACTTCTACATCACTTTTCATTATAATGAAAGCATGAGGAGATGATTTTATGAATTTAGTAGAAAAGTTAAATGCGGACTTAATACAAGCTATGAAAGAAAAAGATAAAGATAAATTAAATGTATTACGTTTGGTGAAAGGAGCTATGCAATTAGAACACATTAACCAAAAAAAAGAGTTGAATGATGATCTAGCAATTGATGTCATTAGTAAACAAATCAAATCACGGAAAGAATCCATTATCGAATTTCAAAAAGGAAATAGACAAGATCTAATCGATCAAACAGAAAAAGAAATTCAATTGTTAGAACCTTATTTGCCCGAAGCATTAAGTGAAGAGGAATTGATCAAAAGAATCGATCAAGTATTCCTTGAATTAAAGCCAAGTAGTATAAAAGATATGGGACGAGTAATGAAAGAAGTGACCCCTCTAGTAAAGGGACGCGCTGATATGGGAATGGTTTCAAAAATCATTCGTGATCGTCTAAATTAGGACAAAGAAGTCCTTTTTTTTGTGCTTTCACATATACTTGGAATAGGTGAATGCTATGCTTCGAAAGATAAAAGAATATGTAATAGATTCTACATTTTCATTTACATATCGCGATTCCATGATCCATATTATCAATTATGATGACTTAATTTCAATGGAAGAAGAAAGAATCTCTATTACTTATGAAAACAAGCGGATGATCATCCGTGGTCAAAATTTGATCGTTCGGAAATTGATGGACCAAGAAGTTTTGATTACAGGAGAAATAGAGGAAATCGAACTAGGGTGATGACAAATGCGAAATAAATATCTAATAAAAATTGTTGGCAAAAATCCCAAACGCTTTTTAAAAAACTTGCATAAAATGAACATCCAAATGTTATCGATCCAAGAAGAAGCCAACACCCTTTATCTTCTCTTGCTAGAAGAGGATTATGAACGCTTACTTCGTTTGCCAACGATTTATGAAATTACCCTTATTCGTACTTATGGCCCAATCCATTGGAAACAAATATTTCACGAAAAAAAGTATTTCTTTTTAACCATCGTCTTTGCCATCTGCATATTTTACTTTTTATCTCATCTTATTTTTGATGTTGAAGTGGTACACAACAAACAAGAGATTCGTACATTAGTAATGACGGAGTTGAAAAACTATGGGATCGACCGCTTTCATTTTTGTGTTTCTTACGAGCGAAAAGAAGAGATTGTTTCAGAAATATTAAATAAGCATAAAGAAGAATTGGAATGGATGGAAATCGAGCGAGTAGGGACCAAATATATTGTTCGAGTAGAAGAACGAATCAAAAATGGAGCATCCTCTTCCCAGCCTGTTCGTAATATAGTTGCTAAAAAAGATGGTATTATCAGACATATTGAAGCAAGCCAAGGTGAAATCGTCGTCAAACGAAACGACTATGTGAAAAAAGGAGATATCCTCATCTCCGGAGAAATTCATAAGGGAGAAGATGTGAAAAATACAGTTTCTGCAACAGGGAAGGTGCTAGCGGAAACATGGTATAAAGTGACCGTAGAAATGCCTTATACTTATCACGAGGAAAAAGTAACCGGACGTAAAAAACAAGTGTTACAGTTACGTTTTTTAAATCATACATTTTCTTTCTTCGATTTTACGGATTATATCGGTGAGAAAAAAGAAACAACTCCATTGTTATCCCATCCCCTTCTTCCCCTTGCCCTCGAATGGAATACCATCGAAGAAGTAGAAATCATCGACGAAGTTTATAGCAAAGAAGAAGCCCTTCGAAAAGCAAGAGAAAAGGCTTTCGAAAAAATAAAATTACAGTTAGGCGAAAATGATAGCGTCATCGATCAAAAAGATTTGAAAATTACAGAGAATCATAGTAAAATAATAGTGGAAGTGTTCTTCAAAGTAGAAGAAGATATTACAGACTACCAACCGATTCCAGAAAGACAAGAAGAATCAGAGTAAGAGGTGATCTTATGCTCGCTCCACTGGAAAATACGATACGCGGGGTGATGGAGTTTACGTGGCCAATGATACTGATTAGTGTTATCATTGCAATCTCACTTCGCCTTACATATCTTTGGAAAAATAAAAAGCCACTGATTCTATACCGCGAATTATTGGCTTTATTTTTCATTGTCTATATTTTGTGCTTGTTCCAAGTGGTGACGTTTCAAGATGTCTCTTTATCGGAAGGTGGCAATAACTTTGCGCCTTTTACAGAAATTTTTCGGTATCGTTTTGGCAGTCGTTTGTTTTTAAAACAAGTGATCGGTAACTTATTGATGTTTGTTCCTTATGGCTTTTTCGTTAGTTACTATATTAAGACAACGAAGCTGTATTTACCATTTTTCTTATCTTTGATTGCATCGCTCGCCATC
>CANTWQ010000029.1 GCA_947853365.1 uncultured Bacilli bacterium | reverse complement strand
CGCTAGTTGTAAAATCTAATTTTCTGTATGCTTCAAAATGATTTCCGTCTGTGGACACTGCAAATCCATCATCAACAGTTGTAACGGACGAAAGTATTAGTCCATCATCACAAATAATATCTCCTACCATCGTAGAATTTTCACTAGATATTTCAACTAAATAACTAATCTCATCTCCAACATCATGATAAGCAAAAGCTTCCATTGGCGAAAAGAACCAGGTGTTTTCCTTTGCGATTACGGTAACTGCAGTAGTAACCATAATAAGAAAGAAAAAGAGTGTCAAACATAATAATTTCTTTCGATTCATATCATTTCATTCCTTTTATTAGTTATTATTCTGATTATAAATGTGTTGACTTTATCCAAAATTTCTAAAACCTAAGTCATTAAGTAATCCCATTCGTAATATCTTTCGGTTCTGCATAGCCACGTTGATGTTGGTATCATCGGTTGTCCAGCAGGAATAGGTTCTGAATATTTTGTAATCAATTGATCATTTTGGGTGGTACGTACAAAAGTATTTGTTGTTGAACTGGTGCTTCCTGCCGTAAAGGTTTTTCCATCATGGCCTATATAATTGCAATATGATTGCGTAATATATGTTCCAGCGCCACCATACCAACCATTGTTTCCTCCACCTTGATAACTCCACCATGCTCTTTGTAATCGTTCTGCACATACCATGCTCGTTCCATTACACGTTTGAATATCACCTGCTTGACTTACAGTGCACCTTGTTCCATCTGCAGGTAATGTGCAGCAAGCTGCGGTCGTACAAGATGCACTATCGGTATCCGTATTACCGGCACTGTCCGTTGCGGTTACCGTTACCGAGTAAGTCGTTCCACATTGTGGACTAAAGGACGTACTTGATACGTTTCCTCCTGTAATACTCGTACTACAACTACTACGGGAATCACTGCATGATTTTGAAACAGTTCCGTTACTACAGTTAATACTGACACTGGCCGTTGGTGATGTACGATCGATTTTTACTGTTGCTGATGGACAACTCGTACAAAGACCTGCTTCATTACAGACACTGCCTGGTGAGTAACTTCCATTATATGTTTCTGATGAGAAGCTTCTCGTTACATCAGAACAAGAACTTGGACCGTTCGCGGTACAATTTCCACGAAGTGTTGCACTTCTTCGCCATGAAGAACTTCCGCCCGATGTCGAACAGCTTGGATAACTTTGATCAATATGCACGCCACGTGTAGGACACGTTGTCGTATTACCGGCATTATCTTGTACGGTCCCTGGAGAATAGTTACCATCCGTATTTGATGTGAATGGTCGAGATACAGTTGTATTAACACATCCAGATTCGCCATCTCCTTCACTACAGGTTCCGGTAATCGTTACCGATGAGGATGTCCAACTAGATCCTCCACCGCTACTACTGCACGATGGTGGTTTCTTATCAACCATTACCGTTGTCGTTCCACAATAAGTAGAGTTCCCTGCTTGATCATAGACATATCCAGGGGAATAGGATCCATTATAATAGGTGCCACTTTCACTAAAAGTTCTTGTTGCATTCCCTGTACATTGGGATAAATTATCACTACAAGTTCCCGTGATTGTTACATTTTGGTTCGTCCAACTACTATTTCCACCTGAAACGCTACAAGTAGGTGGTGTTTGGTCTACCATCACTTGATAAGATGTAATTTCTCCTTTTTCATCATGATTAGAAACAGCTCTTACATAAACGGTACCATTGAAATCGGTTCCACTACCACCTTGTTTGGCGATAAGATCTGCCGTTGTTAAGGTGCTATTAGTCGTCAATGTCCATACTGCATCATTATCCGGTTCATTTACTAGAGCGTATTCAAACCCTTTAATTCCTGAAACATCTGTTGATGAAAATGTCTGATAAACCGGTTGATTGGTCCAACCAGAGGTATAAGTTTCTCCACTGGCACTTCCTTGATGCATCGAAACTTCTACTTTAGTTGGAGGATCAGTATCGACCATGACCGAAACACCTGGGCAGGTTGTTTTGTTTCCAGCGTTATCATAAACATCTCCAGGGCTTTGATTTCCATTGATAGACGATGTGAATTCCTTGGAAATCGTTTGCGTATCGCTTCGGCATCCTGAATCTGTATCATTACAAACACCAGTAATGGTTTGACTGCTTTGCCAGGTCGTACTTGCTCCCGAGGACTCACAACTTGGTGGAGTCTTATCAATACGAACGAAAGTTGTAGTACATGTGGTTTCATTTCCAGCTTTATCCCTTACTACACCAGGACTTACTTCTTCATTCATTGTCGTTGTAAAGTTTTTAGAAATCGTTTCACTTTCACATCCAGATCCTTGATCGGTACATGTACCCACTAGCTGGATGTCTTGGTTGGTCCAAGCCCCATCGGTTCCACTCACGCTACAAGTAGGCATTTCCTGGTCAATGGAAATATGGAAGGATACGATATCACTTCTATTACCACTGAGGTCGACTGCTCTTACATAGATATCTCCATCAAAATAGCGATGCCCTACTTGTTCAAATAAGGTTTCGATATTAAGAGAAGCATCGGTTAACATTGTCCAAGCCTCATCGTTTCCCGGTTCATTGGTTAATGAAAACTCATATCCCAAAACACCGGATCCTCCTTCATTATCCGTTGCATCGAATGTCGGATATAAAAGTTGATTTGTCCAACCAGAGCTATATTCTTCCCCATCCGGACTTCCAACTGTAATCACAACATTTGGAGACGATGGAGCAATTTCATCTTTCACTAATACAGAAACAGTTCGCGTTGCACTTCCGATGTTTCCATACTTGTCTGCAACATAATATTTGACAATGTAAGTTCCTAATACATTTCCTTGGACAGATTGTACAGTGCTGATATTTTGACTGATATTGGTTCCATCGGCATCCACTGCCGTTGCGCCAGGTTCTACATAATCTTCGCCAATATTAACGACAAAAGGGTTATTTCCTAACAAGGTAATTTCTGGTGCTGTTGTATTGACGGCATTTACGACAACACTTCTGGCAATCACGCCTTGATTTTCATTTTTGTCTTTTACCTTATAATAAATATAGTAGACTCCAATTCGGCTGGTATCGATGGTATCAACCATACTGCTATTCGTTCCATCATAATATTCGATCGATGTTACGACTTGGTCTAAACTGATACTTTCCCCTTGATGATCCGTAATACTACTAATACCCGGCTCCATATAGTTATCTCCGACATGTAAATAAACCGTACTATCTCCATTCAAGACGATTTTTGGAGCAATCGTTAGAGGCATTTCACCATCTTCTTGAATGGCCGTTACTTGCACTTTTCCGTTCCATATTTTTCCTTGAATGTCATTGCCAGCATCTTCCCGAATCCAAATGCGCAGTTCATAAGTATCGGTTTGTTTCGATGATAACAGTTGATTGCTATTCAACAATAAGTCCGATAAATCTCCACTCGCCGTTTCTTGTCCGTTTTTGATGAGACTATACCGTAAACTTTGACTCGATAATGTATTTGTTGCATCTTCTTGAATCGATAATTCATATTTGGCATTGGCACCAGATGTGTTTTCGATAGTGAATGTAAGAGGTGCTTGTGCTTGTCCTTCATCATCGGATACAGGATAACCATTTGCAATTTGAATGGCATTGCCACTTTGGATAAAATTCACAGCGAAATCGCCAAAAGTTAATTCTTGTGTCCCACCTTCATCACGAAAATGAAAGATAGCGTACGTACTACCAATAATCGCAACAATACAGAAAACAACTACAACACTCGCTAAAACAACCAATCTTTTTATCTTTTTCTTATCTATTTCATTCATATTGTAATGCTCCTTACTCTATAATAAAAATTATAACTTTTTATCGATATAATAGCAAGAGGGCGTACAACAAAAAAGAAGCAATAGAAATGCTCCTTTTGCTGGCTTTTTAGAAACGGCCTCCGCCGCCTCCTCCTCCACCAAATCCTCCACCACCAGAAGATCCACCACCGAATCCTCCGCCAGAAGAAGATGGTGCATTGGCCGCAGCAATCGTCGATTGTGACGCAGATACTGCTTGAGAAAAGGCCTGGTTGACGGTGCCCACTAGATTACTACGAATAATAGATCGCATCATGATATAAGTTGTCATATCTGGATAGATCGTCGATGTAGTATCGCTTGCTAATGTATCCATTCGATCTAATTGTAATTCCATGCTCTTTTGTAATTCTTTACTGCATCCTAGAACAGTAGCAGTCACCATATATCGATCCCATAAATGAATTTCCGGCAATTCCTTTTCTTGAAAGCGCCCAAAGTCAAGAAGAAATCGTTTATGCGCCATCCACATTTCATAATGCGTTTTACCTTTAGATGTTCGAAATTTTCTACTTGTGAAATAGACAGCCATTCCTAAAGCATAAAGAAAAGCAATTCCTAAAAGCCAAAGAAGGCGAAATTCCCCAAATACCGGTGCCACGAAGAGAAGTATCAAGACAAATAACCATACCACTATTTTAGGCAAGGCGCTTTTACGATAGAAATTTTCTTCTAGTGACGTTGCTTTTAATGAAGATACAAACGCACGATAACTTTTCATAAATTTTCGCGCTTTTGTCTCGGTTGATCCATAGTGCTTGATCTGATTTAAAGTTACTTGATTTTCTTTCCCGATGGTCGTAAATAATAATTCTAATAAAAGTTCTTCACTTTTGGTAAGAGGAATTTGTTGCTCTGTTTGTACGAGTATATAATTGTTTTTGGCTTTGGTGTTACTATCTTCCATTTTGATCTTTTTCTTTCGAATCAAATCTAAAATCGCTGCCGAAAAAGACAATTGGGTAATGTTTTTAGATACCGCATATTGAATGACACCAGGCTCATAATCCGCAGGAAATTCACGATAATATTCTCCTTGAAAAGAAGAAATATATTTTCTTTTGTCATACCGTAGATAAAGAAAAACAATACCAAACAATAAAACTGCCCAAAGTACGGTTATACCAATCAGAAGCATTTGCATTTTTTGCTCTCTTGTTAACATTTCTTCTTCTAACACTTTTAAATCTTTTTCTAATTCTTCTTTGATCGATCCTGTCTGTAATAACATAACCGCCTCTTTGGCATCTTCATAATTTTCACGAGAAGGGACTTGATGACCGTATGCCAAAGCATTTCTAGCATCACTGACTAATTTTTCTTCGATCTTGGCACGAACTCTCTCCATTTCAGAAAGCAGTTCATCTTTTTCTTCACTTTCTTTTAATTGCATGACTAGATTGTAACAAGCATCATAATAATCTAACGAAAGATACTTTTCTGCCTTACTCAAATAACTTCTCGCTTCTAATACTAGTTGTTGAAACATCTGTTCCCGTTGTTCATTGGCAAGATCCGCTTGTTTTTGTTCGTACGATAAAATAGATTCTCTTCCCATCACACCAGACTTTTTGGTTGCGTTTGGAACGAGATTTTTATCAAACATCAAACGAATCGAAACTGCTTCATAGGCTTCTAAATTTTTAAAGTGAACGGTAGAAGTTTGATCATCCGTTCTTTCCACTACCCCATATAATGGCCCATGTAACCATACCCGATAAGAGGTATCACTCTGTGGCAAATGGATTCTAGCTTCAAAATCAGTGACATCTTCTTGATAAGAATCTCCTAGTAAATTCCAATAGAGCTCCGCGACATCTTCATGAACTACCACTGCATCATCGACGATATATTCGATATAAAAGGCCGTTCCTTTTGATGACGGATTATAAATTTTTAAATTGACCCCATCCGTCACTTCATCCATCTCATAAACACCATAATCGCCACTCGAAGCATGAGAAGTCTCTTCAAATTGTTTGTTTAAATAGGAAAACGAATCCCATGTAATAATATCATCGGCAATATCGTAAACTTTTAAGTCACGAATTTTACTACCATTATAGATGGCGCTTCCTCCAAAACTATTTTCGCTTCCTGTAAATTCTGGAAGTCTAGAATTGCGATAAGAAAAATCTCTAAGCCTTCCATTATAACTGCCCGCCAAAGCAGCAATTTCTTTTACTAGAATACTCCCATCTTCTTGAATCGTAACATCGATATAAAGTTGATCTGTTACCTCAGCATTTACTGTCCAATGAGGAAACAAGAAACAACCACAAAAAATAAGTATCAAAATGATTTTTTTCATATGCTCTCTCCTAAAAAAGCTTGCAGTATGCAAGCCTTCTTTTAAAATGAAACTTTTGGTGCTTCTTTTTCAGCTTCACTCACTTCAAAGAATGTTGCCTTTTGGAAATGAAACATCGATGCAATAATATTACTTGGAAACATTTCTACTTTATTATTGTAAGTAAGAACGGTATCGTTATAGAATTGTCTCGCATAAGAAATTTTATCTTCCGTATCTTTCAAATCCGCTTGTAAACTTAAGAAGTTTTGATCTGCTTTTAATTGTGGATAGCTTTCTGATAAAGCAAATAGTTTAGAAATGGCTTGTGTCAATTCACCACTTGCTTTCATTTCTTCTTCTGGTGTTGTTGCACTCACGAATGTATTTCTTGCTTGAATGACAGATTCTAGTGTTTCACTTTCGTGTTTGGCATAACCTTTGACTGTTTCCACTAAATTTGGAATCAAATCACTTCTTCTTTTTAGTTGTACATCGATCTGTGCCCATTGATCATCTTTTCGATTTCGAAGATCAATCAGTTTGTTGTACATGGATGCAATCCAAATTCCTAAAATAACGATAATTACAACAATCACAATCACAGCGATTAACCATCCTGGCATAATATCCCTCTCTTTCTATTACCAGTATATTAAATTTTAAGAAAAAAGAAAAGATTTTTTGCATGAACTTTTGTAAAAATTAACATAATAGAATTGAAAGGATAGATGATGATGGATATCAATATTAGAGAACATATTATTAACAATTTTGAAAACGATAATCAAGAGGCTTTAAAACAAGCCATCGAAGAAAGTATCAAAGAACAAGATGAAATTACTTTACCCGGTATGGGCGTATTTTTTGAAAT
>CANTWQ010000028.1 GCA_947853365.1 uncultured Bacilli bacterium | reverse complement strand
GCAAAAGAAATTGGATATTTTATCTAGAGCGGTTCCTCTTTTAAAAGAACATTTGGAGGATGATATCGAACCGTTTGCTAAAGTACTATTGTTAAAATCGAAAAAATTGACTCATTTTGAGCTATATGACGATTTAAAAAAATATGCCAGTAAATTTTATGAAATCATTGACCTACATGCCAAATTAGAAAAAGTGGAACCTTTAATACATTTGCAGGTGGAATTAGAAGAAAACGAAGATAATTTAGAGGCATCGACCAAATATTATAATGATAATGTCATCCAATTTAATCATTTAGTAAGATTGTTTCCTTCAAATTTGGTTGGTATTTTTTGTCACTATAAAGAAAAACCTTTTTATTCTCAAAAGAAAGAAGAAATGTTTGAAATTTTAAAGGAAGCAAAAAAAGAACAAGAGGCAAGGGTAGAGGAAAAACCAAAAAAAGAAAAGAAAAAAGCCAAAAAATAGGCTTTTTATTTTTGATCTGGAATTTGCCAGTCAATGGGAGATAAATGATGTTTTTCTAAAAAGGCATTCGTTTTTGAAAATGGTCTACTGCCAAAAAAGCCATGATAGGCAGAAAATGGCGATGGATGAGCGGCTTCAATTACATAATGTATCGGATTCGTGATGAGTTGCTTTTTGCTTCTGGCAAAATTGCCCCATAAAAGAAATACCACTGGTTCTTGTTTTTCGTTCATTTTTCGAATCACTGCATCAGTAAAAGTTTCCCATCCTTTTCCAGCATGAGAAGCAGCTTTATCTTTTTCGACAGTTAATACCGCGTTTAGTAAAAGCACTCCCTGTTCGGCCCATGGAATGAGGCTACCATCTTGAGGAATCGTACATCCTAAATCGTCATGTAACTCTTTGAAGATGTTGACTAGCGATGGTGGTTTGGGAATTCCTTTTTTTACGGAAAAAGATAACCCTTGGGCTTGACCAATTCCATGATAAGGATCTTGTCCTAAGATCACTACTTTTACATCACGATATGGTGTAAATCGAAATGCATTAAAAATTTCATTTTTGGGTGGAAAAATGGTCTTTTTTTGATATTCTTGGTTAATATATTGAATCAACGATTGAAAATATGGCTTCTCCATTTCCTCTTTCAAAACGATATCCCAGTCTGCTCCAATCATAGAATCACTTCACTTTCATCGTTATTATAGCATAGCTCACATTTTTTTCATAGGGAGGTGTTTTTGACTTTGATAGTATTCTGTAATTACTTCCTTTCGCAAGCGAATCAGTGCGTACATATTTATAAGTGCGAGGCATGCGACCAAAATGTCGACCACTTGCCACAAAAGAGTCGCGGAAGTGATACTTCCCCACAACAACAAAAGAAGGGTAATAATTTTTAATATTGTCAATGCACGATTACTACACTTTGGCATCAGATATTTTAAATTGACTTCTCCATAGTAATATCCTGTGAGAATGGTTGAAAAAGCAAAAAAGAGTATAAAAATGGTAAGCAAAATATTACCAATTGTCCCTAAATGATAAGTAAGTGCATATTGTGTGATTTCAATTCCATTGATATCTGCAAACATTGTAGGTTGATAATCGGAGGTTAAAATGATAAAAGCAGTACTGGTACAAATAATAAAGACTGTAAAATAAATACCAAACATTTGAATCATTCCTTGACCAATTTTATTATTGCTATCGGTCGTCGCACTCGCAATGGCACCGCTTCCAAGACCTGATTCAGTCGCAAAAATACCACGTTCCATTCCAATAAAAATCGTGGCCAAAAGCCCTGTGGTGATGCTTTGAGGGCGAAAAGCTTCATGAACAATTTGCATTAGTAAACTGGGAATGAGATTCATATGCTGCAACACAATAAAAAGACTGATGATTAAATAACCAATGCCCATGATTGGCACTAATTTACTAGTGGCATTACTAATTCCTTTTAATCCTTTCCAAATAATAATAGAACTAATACCTGCAATGCAAATGCCTGATAACATCGGAGAAATAGAAAACGAGGTGAATAGTGAAGAAGAAATGGTATTGGCTTGAATCGTAAGAAATCCAACTAAATAAGCAACGAGAATTAAACATGCATAAATCTTTGCGATTTTCTTCTTCTTTAATCCACGATCCATATAAAATGATGGTCCGCCTTTATGGAAAGATCCATCTTTTTCACGATACTTCATCGCTAGGACACTTTCCGCAAAGGTATTGGGCATGGTCAAAATGCTAGATATCCATATCCAAAAAATGGTTCCAACACCACCCATATGAATAGCAAGGGCAATTCCCGCAAGGGATCCTACGCCAATCCGTGCTGCTAGGGCCATGCTGAGACTTTTAAAAGGAGATATTGTTTCTTTGGTTTTGGTTTTAAACCCTTGAAGCATTTCTTTAAATTTAAATTGTACTCCCGAAAGATGGATTGTAAAATAAATTCCTCCACCAATTAACAAAATGGTTGCAAGTAGCCACAAGACATCATTGATTTTGATCAGTGTTTCCATGATATCACCTATTTTCAGTATATGAAAAATCATTTGTCTTTAAACAAAAAAAGCTTTTCAGCTCGTTATTTATGATAGGCTTCGTTATGCATAATTTTAAAACTACGATAGAGTTGTTCTAAAAACATAATGCGAAACATCTGATGAGGAAACGTAAGAAGACCAAAAGATAAAGAAACATTGGCCCTTTTTTTTATTTCTGGATCTAGTCCATAAGAACCACCAATGATAAATGTTAGATTGCTATATTGCATTAACCATTGATCCATTTGTTTAGATAATTGATAAGATGTGAATTGTTTCCCCTCTATTTCTAAGGTTATCACGTAATCTTTTGGTTGTAAGTATTTTAAAATCTTCTCTTTTTCTTGTTTTAATACAACTTCAAAATTATGATCTTTTCCTTCATTGATTTCAATGATTTCGACATGTCCGTATTTTTGAAGACGTTTGACATATTCTTGTTGCGCCTTTTTCCAATAATCTTCTTTTAAATTTCCGACAGTAATAAGTTTTATCATGTTATACCTCCAATAATGATAGGGGTTCATGTTGTTTCGCAATTTTAATTTCAACCTTTTTGGACGCTTCCTCCAACGTATTTTTGGTTTCTTCATATGCCAATGCTTCGGTATTATTATGTTCGCTCAAATGGGCCAAAACAACATATTTTGTGTGATTGCCAATCCAGTTTGCAAGGTAAGATGCCGCTGTATGATTCGATAAATGCCCCGTATCACTCATAACGCGTTGCTTCAGATAATAAGGATAGGGTCCTTCCATCAACATGCGCTCATCATGATTACTTTCCAAAATATAGATATCGGCATTTCTTAATTTAGAAAAATATCGTTGATTGATGTAACCTGTATCAGTAATATAGACTAAACTTCTATCTTCATAATTCAAACGATAACCAACCGAATGGGGGGCATCATGAGAAGTAGGAATTAACTCAATACAAACATCATCAATTTGCGTTAAGCGATCTAGTAAACAGATGTTTTCTTGGGGAATGATTGTTTGTAATTGTTCGGCAATGCCGAATGGAACATAAACTTTACAATGTGTCTTTTTTACAAAGGAAGCTAATCCTTTGATATGGTCGTTATGATTATGGGTAATTAGAACACCTTGGATTGCGGTTAATTGGTTGTGGTCCTCCGTACAAAAAAGAATGTGGTCATCTTGTTGTAGAGCGTTTTGCACTGTTTTATAATTGACGCCCATATCAATAAGTAATCGTGTTTCACCACATTCTACATAGGTACAATTTCCTTTGGAACCGGAGGCAATGACTTTTATTTTCATCAGTACAGTGATAACGGATTCAATGATCCTGTAATATATGGTGTTCCATTCCACAACCCAAAGTGTAAGTGTGTTCCAAACGCATATCCAGTATGACCCATCGTTCCAATAATATCTCCAGCATAAACAATATCTCCCACTGAAACATAGCGATTTCGCATATGGGCATATTCAGTAAAGTAACCATTGGCATGTTTGATCAAAATATAATGCCCATTGGTACTCGTATAATCAGAGGTTACAACGATTCCGTTGTTAGCGGCCATAATTGGAGAACCTTCTCCGGTTCCGGAGATATCGATTCCTTTATGCAATTTTCCCCAACGCCAACCATAACTACTGGTAATCATATATGGAGATCTCGTTGGCCATACCCACGATCCGAGGGCGACTGGAACTTCGACATTAAAGTCAGCATTTTCAAAGCCACCACTACTTACTTGTCGTTGTCGTGTACCACGGACCACGACCCGATTCACTGCTGGTTTTTCAACGACACGTTCTGTTACTACCATTTCGCGGATTTCACCGTTAACGAGTTTGTTTTTAGTAGTAATCAGTTGCACACCATCAGTTCCTTCTTGAATCACTTTTTCATATCCAACATATTGACTATCATCATTTTGATAAGTAGTTTCATAAGGAATTGTTTGTCGTTCTACGGTATGGTTTTCTTCGACAATTTTTAATTGTGGTTGTAAAATTCCTAATACCACTTGTTGTCCTGGATACAATAAGTCATCCGCACTTTTAAACGAAGTGTTGGCAATTAAAAATTCTTCGGGAGAAATCTGATTGTTAAATGCAACATCGGAAATCGTATCTCCCACTTGAACGGTATAGGTTTGTTGATCTTCCAGCGTTCCAAACATTAAGTACTTACTTAGTTCATCGACGCTTGTATAAATTTTTTCATCGACCGGAATATTCTCTTCGGTAATCACTTCTTCGTTTTGAATGTAAACATTTTCGATCAATTTTCCAGTATCGATGATTGGAGATTGAGTACTGGTTTCATAGGCTTTTAATTCATCTTCATCAATAAATGCCTGGGCAATGTTATAAACTGCATTGATATATACATTTTTATCTAAGACATATATTGTTTGATCTGGAGTAGTAATACTTCCTCCTTCTTCTTGCATTTCCTCAACACCGTGAATGACAATTTTATATCCTTCGATCGTAAAAGGGCTACGATCTTTGATGCGGTTATAAATTTCTGCGGCCGAGGATGTTTTTTCATCGTAAGTGATTTCTTCGACGATATCTAAGTCTCGCGGGGCATATACTTTGTCGACGCCATACGTTTCTTTTAGATGGGATTGTTCTCGGTCAATGTATTGCTCTAATTCCTCTTTGGAATGAATCAAACCGATGGATTCCCCCGCAAGGTAAACTCGATATACTTGTTGTGGTGTTAAAGATGAAGCCGGAGTAAATCCTAAAAATAAAAGAGCACAAGAAAGTAAAACAGCCAATATGCTAAATAACACTACTTTTTTATTCATTTTTATCTCCTTTCGGATCTTTTTTATAACTTAAAAAGGTACTGGTATCTTTTTTGAATAATAATTCTACGGTTGCCGTTGGACCAGAACGATGCTTGGCTATGATAAATTCACTAATACTTGTATTATCATCGGTCCTTGCTTCTTTATTATAATAATCATCGCGATATAGGAAAGAAACGATGTCGGCATCTTGTTCAATAGATCCAGATTCACGTAAATCGCTCATGATCGGTCGTTTGTCTTCACGTCCTTCGACAGATCGAGAGAGCTGTGATAAGGCAATTACAGGAATATGTAACTCTAAGGCCATCGTTTTTAAGGCACGGGAAATATCCGATACTTCTTGTTGACGATTGCCCCCATATTTTCCTCCTCCGGAGATTAACTGGAGATAATCGATTACTACGAGTCCTAGTCCTTCCTCCGATGCCGCCAAACGACGACATTTGGAACGAATTTCCCCGATCGTAATTCCTGGTGTATCGTCAATATATAACTTAGCATCGGACAATTGACTAATGGCTTCATTGATCCGTTTCCAATCTTGGTTCAACAAATTTCCGGTTCTTAATTTGTATCCTTCAATTTGGCCAAGAGAAGATAGCATACGCATGGCAAGTTGTTCGGCACTCATTTCCATATTAAATAGGGCAACTGCTTTAGGCCCATGAATGGCAGCATACGTTGCTAAGTTTACCGCAAAGGCCGTTTTTCCCATGGCAGGGCGGGCGGCGATGATGATCATTTCGTTTTCATGAAGTCCAGATATGCTTCGATCAATATCGTACCATCCTGTA
>CANTWQ010000027.1 GCA_947853365.1 uncultured Bacilli bacterium | reverse complement strand
GAAGATATTATCTATGCTTGTGAACATGAAGGGGATTATCTTGCTTGTTCTTTCGTATCCAGTAAGGAAGATGTATTAGAAGTACGTGAGTTATTGAAAGAATATCATCGGGAAGATTTATTGATTATTTCTAAAATCGAAAGTTCTAGAGGTATTGATCATTTGGATGAAATCATCGAAGTATCTGATGGTATTATGGTTGCCCGTGGTGATTTGGGTGTTGAAGTTCCGATGTCTGAACTACCTATCTATCAGAAATTGATGATTCAAAAATGTCGTGCCCGTGGTAAGATTGCGATTGTGGCAACAGAGATGCTAGAATCGATGAAGAAGAATTCTCGTCCCACTAGAGCAGAAGTAACAGATATTGCCAATGCTGTATTGGATGGTACGGATGCTGTGATGTTATCAGGAGAAACCACCCAAGGAAACTTCCCAAGTGAAGCTGTGAAATATATGGCAGATATTTGTGAAAATACAGAAAATTATATTGATTATCAATCGATTCCGTCACCAGTGCATGCAATTAGTATTGCAGATACGATTGCCAAAGGTGTCGTGGATGCAGCAGATATGCTAAATATCCAAGTCATCGGTGCTGCTACGATGTCGGGATCTACTGCTCGTATTATTAGTAACTTAAAACCAGAAAGCGTCATTATGGCTGCTTGCCCAAATGAAAAAGTAGCACGTAGTTTGGCTTTGAACTGGGGTGTTTATCCAGTGATTGTTCCACATTTTGAAACGATCGACGATATGATCGATGGTGTTAGGGATGCGGCAATCGAGTTTATGCATTTAAAAAAAGGTGATTTGATTATCGTTACTGGAGGATTCCCTGTTGGAACGACACCAGTTACCAATTTGATGAAAGTAGAAGAAATTTAAAGCCAATCTGGCTTTTTTTCTTTTTCTATGTTATTATGTGTGTGAGGAGAACGATATGAAAAGAGAAATCAAAAAGCAGTGCCAGCACGAAGTGTTGTTGATGCCGTTTCTTTCTTCCGAAGGGGATTTGTACGGAAGACAATGCCCTTTCTGTTGTGAAAAATGGTTTTCGTTCCAACAAAAAGAAATCAAAAGATTACATCCGAAAGTGGTTCTTTTGGTTTGGAATTATGGGAATGATCGTTCCAAAGTAATCCGAATGATTCGGGAAATGAAACGTAATTGTATGGGATTTCAGGAAGAATTTTATTTTCAATTGGACGCCAGTAGACAAGCAATATGGGAAACAAGTCTTCCGGTTTCTAAAAGCGTAGAAACTCCCGAAGTATGGAAACATAAGATAAAGAAGAAAGAAAGATGAGGTGTTTGAGTGATGAAATATGTACTGGGTATGGTTGGTGGTTTGATTGGTGGATTGATTGGGGCGTTGCCGTGGATTTTACTTTATTTGTATGGTAATATGCTTTTATCACTTTTGGCCGCGTGTATTGCTTTTGGGTTTTATTATGGTTATAAGTTATTTGGAGGACCTGTGAACAAATATACTTCACTGGTCGTTGGGATTTCATCTATTTTGATTGTCATCGTCGTTACGCTTTTGATTTTGCCATTACTTTCGCTTGGAAAAGAAGGCTTTGAAATGAGTTTTTATAATCTCGAAATTTTATATGAAAGTTCTGAATATGTAAGCGCTTTGGTGGGCGATTTGATTATTTCCATTCTGTTTACGATTTTAGGAATCGGGGGAGTCATTACGCGTGTCAAGCAAGATAGCCTTACAGCAAACGACCAGGAAGAAAAATCAACATCGATCGTTTATGAATAAATAAAAATCAATCCATACGGATTGGTTTTTGTTTGTATTCAGGAATGGCGTTCGGATCGACTAAATGATAAATTTGATCGACTCTTTCTTCTAATAAAAACATCGGATCTTGGCATTTGCCATAGTGGGTAACGAGTGGTAAGGGGCATTCTTTTTTGATCATGTGTAAATATTTTTGACCTTTGGTTGAGAATCCTAAAATATGTAGGTAGGTCACATGGGAAAACTGATTGGCTTCTTCCTTGGTAAATTGGCAGAGGATATGTAGTAACATGCGTCTAGCTTTGGCAAGGGTATAATGTTTGGTATGTAGTTTTTGGATTGCTTCTTCATAATTTGAAACAGTTGTTAATACGTTTCTTACTTTTTTATCCATGCCTTCTTCGACGGTTTGATAGATAGAAAGATTTTTTACTTGGATTCCTTGATAACGAAGAAAGGGAAAGTAATCTTCCATCCAATGCACTTTTCCTTTGCTTCTTGCTTTTTCGGGAATATAGAGGGTAATATCTTTTCCTTCCTTGAATGCGTTACGAAGTGATGTTGCACTACTGATTTGGCCTGTTATTTCGATGTCGTGATAGTTGCTGGTTCTTTGAATCGTATGGGGCGTTATGTTTGCTTGTTGCTTGATGATTTCTCGAATATAGCTCATGCCTAAGATATCATTTGGTTGTTCCGTTAGAGTGATTGCTTCTTTTTGTAATGCCTTGGCCAGTGCTGTTGGATAATTATATCCTGCTTTTTGATAGTTTTTAACCGTTATTTGATATTCTGGATGCTCTAATTGCCATTTGGCACAACGAGTGAGTGTGGCAACCTCATTGGATTCACTGCCAAAGACGATATGTTCTACTTGTAGGGCATGAAGGATTTCGATGGCTCCTTTGGCGAAGTAGTCGGCGCTTTGTGTGGCAAAAGGAAATGGAAGCTCTATTACTAAATCGATACCATAGGCAAGGGCGATTTTGGTTCTTTGCCATTTATCGATGATCGCGGGAGTTCCTCTTTGCACAAAATTACCGGGCATCACTAAAATCATGCATCTATCCGGAAACATTTTCTTTGTCTCGTTTAAATGGTATAAATGTCCATAGTGAAATGGATTGTATTCACAAATGATACCAACACTTTTCATAACATCACCTGCCGTTATCATACCGAATTTCTTCTTTCGATGCAACTCTTTCTTTTCTGCCTTTTTCTTTCTATGGTATAATGAAAGTACAAAGGAAAGAGGTGGAAGGATGGCCAAAAAAATTATTGCAAAGAAAGAACATGTGCCAGCAGTACGTAAATTTACAGATCGGGAACAGCCCCGAAAGGTATTTTTTGATCGCTATGAAGCGTTAAAACAACAATTGCCAGAGGTGGAAGATATTTATGTCGTTACTTATTATGGCGTCGGAGGCATTGGCAAAACGACCCTTTTAAAGAAGCTACAAGAAGAGTTGAAAGAAAAGGTCAAAAAGCCATATTTTCTATCTTATGATTTTGAAAATAGCCAAGATCCGAAAAGTGTATTACGAATGATGAAAACCAAACTTGAGCAAACGTATCAGTTTTCGTTTCCTCTATTCGATTTGGCGCTTTATTCTTATTCTAATAAAATCGGGGAAAGCGTAGAGAAAAAAGAAGTGCAATCTTTGATCGAACAAAGTAGGACGTTAAGTTTTATTATGGATAGTGTCTCTGATTTTCCTGTGTTAGGAATGGCTGCCAAACTTTTAAAGTTGGCCGATAGTGGGATTGCTGTTTTACGAAACATTACGGGAAAATATAAAAAGGAATTAAAGCAGATTGAAGAAGATAGTGCCGAAAATATCTATCATGACTTCCCTTATTATTTTTCGATGGATTTGAAAGAAAACATTGCCGGATGTAAAGAACCATTGGTTATTTTTTTGGATACGTACGAGAAATTAGTGAACGAAATGGAAGGGGTCGGGTTTGTAAAAACCAAAGATCTTTGGTTACGAGATGAAAATGGTCCTATTTTAAATGTTCCAGGTATTTTATGGGTGATCGCTGGGCGCGAAAAAATAAAATGGGGTGAGTTTGATCCAGATTGGGAAGATACGTTAGATCAACATATTTTAGGAGATTTGTCTTTTCCTGATGCCAACCAGTTTTTACAAGAAGCAGGCATTATCGATGCGTCCCTTCGACAACAAATTTATGATCTGACACATGGAACACCGCTTTATTTAGATATTTGTATCAGTACTTATGAGAATTTTGAGCCAAAAGAGAAAATGACGATTGCTGATTTTGGTAAAAATATCGATCATTTGGTGGAACGTTATATTCGTTATATGGATCATCAAACACAGGAGATGGCTTATATGTTAAGTTGTATTCCCTTGTGGAATGATGGAATGGTTCAGGAAATCGGACCGAAAATTTTACCTGATTTTTCTTATGTTCTTTATGATAAAATCAAAGATTTGTCATTTATCAATCAGACCGATGGGTATTATTATATTCATTCGACGGTACGAAATGTCTTTTTGACCATTGTACCAGAAGCCTTACGAAAGAGGAGTAGTGAGGTATTGTATCTTTATTATCGGGATTTTCTTTTAGCACATTCGACGCTCGATGAGAACTATATGACTTATTTGCATGGTTATTTGGAAGTGATCTGTTCCAATATCGAGACGGAGAATTATCGTTTTATTTTCGAGGATGTTTTAAAAGTGAGTGATGCGTTAAGTAGAGCGTGTCTTTTCCAAGAAAATTATCATTTTGCCAAAACTTTGTATGAACGATTACAAAATCCATATGAGGATTTAGAACATGGCTATTTATTGACTTTGATTTATGCGATTTCTCTACCATTGGTTGGGCAAAAAGAAGAAGCCATTTCTTTATTAGAACAAGTATTTTTCCGCATGAGGGATCAGAAATTCAGTCCGACGATGGAAACGGTGATCGAAAATTTATATTATTTATATCAACAATCTTATACCAATGATAAAATTGCTTTGGAAATTATGGAGAAGTTGAAAGAGGGGAGTCACGATGATCCAGAAACCGCTGATTACTGGCTTGTCTTTTATTCCTATTTATTGCACGATGAACAAGGAATGTTATTCTATCTTGAACGTTTCTTAGAAAACGATGATATTCCAGTGGAAACCCAGATTTCTCTTCTTGGGATTGTCTTTTTGACTGTTCCTATCGAAGTGATTGAACAATCGAGCAAAATTCTTGTATATTGTGTCCATTTAGAACCTGCGATTCATGAGTGGCAGATAGAAACGGATGGGCCAGAACGCTTAAATCTTGACTTTATCATGGCTAGTGCTCTGCGCTATCAAAAAGAGACGTTAGAAAAAGCACTTTATTATATCGATGATGCGGAACAAATGTTACGGGAACATGAGGAATTGTCCCTAGATAACGTTTTTTCATCGATTGTGTTATTGAAGCTAGAAATATTAGAAAAGAAAGATAGCAAAACAGCCAAACAATATGCTACGTCTATTTTTCAGTCTTTACAGATGGAGGAAGAAAGTAACAAAGAAAGAGATCTTTTGCAATTATATTTGTTACCGCGGATCGATTCGATATCATATGAAGAACGCATGAAGCGCTATGAAGAAATATACAATCGTTATCAAGAACATTTGGAAAATGCCTTGCAGACATTACGTATTATCATTGTAAATAATGATTATCGGATGGCTGAAAAACTGGCAGTTTCCCTGTTGGAACGAATTTTACAAGATCCAATGAAACATATGGCGATTTATGAAGAGTTTGTGCTGAATATTGTTCCTTATATTTATCCGGCGAAGGAATTAGAAACCGTTGTTTCCGATTTTTATCAACAATATCAAAGTTACGTACAAAATGCTCCACAGTTGTTATTGCCGGTCGTACGAAGAATGATTCAAATCTTCCAATTCAATGATGTCAAAAAAGAAGAATTGGACCGTTTGTTACTCGACCTTGGAAAACAAGTGAAAGATGCTTCTGTCTATGCGAATATTGCCTATGAAATTGCGGATGATTATAAAAAGAAAAATCCAAAATGGGCCTTTTCTTTGATCGAAGAAGCATTACACTATTATGAAAAACAAGATGCCTCTTCTCTAGAAGCGGGAAGATGCCGGTTAGTAAAAGGAAAAATTTTGTTGGAATTAGAAGATGGTGATGGATTAAGTCTCCTGATGAGTATTTTCCATCAAGAACACCAAGAGAGTAATATCTTATCTATGCAAGCGGCTAAAGCGATGTATTATTATTTACCAACGGATGTCGAACGATTGAAAGATGTTACGGATCTATATCAAGTCGATCAAGAATTATATGGCGAAAGTAGTCATGAGTGTTATGAAGATTTATATCTTCGGGCGAGACATCTTTACCTTTCGAAGCACTTTCAAGAAGCACGGGAAACATTCGTGCAGTTGTTGAAAAATACGGTGCATCAAAATACGTTCTACCTAGAATATTTAGATCAGACGATTGACTTTTTATATCAATACCAAGATTATGAATTTCAAATTTTACTTTCGGAACGGATGTTGCGGTTGTTACATACATATCAAGTGCTTCCTATTTCGCTTTTTATTAAGCATGTGAAACAATACGCGATTGCACTCGTAAAGACGAAAGAGGGAGAATCTGTTACCCCATTGGTCGATACTCTACGTTCATTGATTGAGGATTATCCATCATTAACGAAAGTCATCGAAGAAAGTATTGCTGAAATCGAGCAAGCGTAGTTTTCTATCTTGTCTATGATTTTAGAATTTACTTGCATTTTGGAGAATGTTTATGTATAATGTTAATGCCGGTGGTGATAGGATGATCGATTTAACACAACTCAATGCTTTGGTGATACCAGAAATACCAATCAATACAGAAGTTTCTTTTTCGAAAGAAGAAATAAAAGAAGTTGGCATTTTCGCATTATCTAACGTACACGTTCAGGGAAAAGTTTATAAAAATGCCGGAGAAGAAAATGTTTTATCCTTTACGGCTGAAGGGGTTATGACGATCCCTGATGCGATCAGTTTAGAAGAAGTCGATTATCCATTTTCTATCGATTATGAAGAAAAAATCGACGAAATCACCCAAAATGATGTCAATATGCTTGATTTCAAAGCAATTTTATGGCAAAATATTGTCTTGGAGATTCCAATGCACTTTACGAAAGTAAATGACTACAGTGAATTTCGAGGGAACGGTTGGAAACTAATCGGAGAAGAGGACTTGGAAAATAAGAACAATCCTTTTCAAGAACTAAAAAGTAAACTAGGAGGGGAGTAATCGAATATGCGTCTTAATATTCAACTATTTGCAGTACCATTTCACAGAGTATCAAAAACGAGAAAAAGAATGAGAAGAGCTCATATGGCTTTAACTGCAACAGGAACAGTTACATGTCCAAATTGTAAAGCTGCCATTCGTCCTCATAGAGTTTGTCCAAAATGCGGATTCTATAAAGGAAAAGAAGAAGTGGCTATGAAAGAAGCAGAGTAATCTGCTTTTTTTCGACAGAAAAAGAAAAATATCTTTTATATAGTAAGACTAGGTGATGATATGAAAATATATATCGATCTAGTCTTTTTTTTGAATTTCTTTTTTGATTTGTTGTTGTTGACGGCGACCGCGACTTTTTTAAAAAGACAAGTACCAATCAAGCGTCTCCTTTGGGGAAGTTTGATGGGGAGCATTACTTTAGTGGTTCTTTTTTGGCCTATGTCATCTTTTACCTTATTTCTTTTTAAAGTAGGAACTTCACTATTGATGATCGAAGTTACTTTTCAGACCAAGCCTCGTCGAAAGCTTGGAAAAGAAATACTCTATTTTTATTTTTCTAGTATGTTACTTGGGGGTATTTTATATTTTGTAAAAGATCAAAGTACTTGGGCTAGTTCTGGTTTTTTGCTCTTTGAAAAGGAAGAAGTGGTTCCTTATGCCGTGGTTCTTCTGGTGGCCCTTTTTCTTTTTCGCTATTATGGCAAGATGATTTCCAAACATTCCAAGTGGATCAGTCGTTATCATAAACTAAAAATTCCTTTGGGGAACGAAATGCTTTATCTAACCGCTTATTATGATACAGGAAATCAATTGGTGGATCCCTATCACCATCGTCCCATTCTACTTGTATTTCATCCCAAAATACAGTTTGCCATGGAAGATGCGATTTTTGTTCCTTATCAGACTTTGGAACATCGAGGAGTCATTCTGTGTCGACAGTTTCCTACGATTTTTGTCGATGATCAAGCTTATCACAATGTTTTAATTGGGGCGAGCAAAGAAGCTTTTTCGATTCCGAATGCTGAGGCGATTCTTCCCAATGATTTTTTTTAAGTGCCCATGCTTCGACAAAATCAAACATCGCGATCTTCTATACTAAAAGAGCAAGGAAAAGAATAGAGTAGAATGAGAAGGGAGAATGGATATGTTATCACTTTATTTGTTATTTGTAACGCTGTTTCAAAAATGTGGTTTTTTGTTTTATGTCGGAGCAACGGATGTTTTACCAGAACCATTAACGAAAGAAGAAGAAGAATATTTTTTGGAAATGGCGAGTGATGGAGATTTGTTTGCCAGGGATCAATTGATTGAACATAATTTACGTTTGGTTGTGTTTCTTGCGAAAAAGTACGATAATACGAGAGTGGATTTGGAAGATTTGGTCAGCATTGGAACGATTGGGTTAATTAAAGGAATCAAAACTTATCAGAAAGATAAAAATATAAAGTTGGCAACGTATGCTTCCCGTTGTATCGATAATGAAATTTTAATGTATTTACGGAAAAATAAAAAGGTGAGAACCGAGGTAAGCTTCGATGAATCTCTATCCTTCGATGCGGATGGGAATGAACTTCATTTGGAAGATATTTTGGGAACGGATGCGGATGTGGTAACAAGAAATTTAGAACATGAAACAGAACGAAATTTAATGATGAGTGAAATTGCCAAATTATCGGCACGAGATCAAGAAATCATCAAGCTGCGGTATGGTCTCGATGGATGTCAAGAAATGACCCAAAAAGAAGTCGCGGATCTATTAGGAATTAGTCAATCTTATATTTCCCGCATCGAAAAGAAAGTGATCAAACGATTAAAAAATGTAGTAAAGTGCTAAAAATCGTTTTCGCACTTTCTTTTTTTTGCTATACTTGAAATGGGTGAATCGTATGCAACGTTATTTTGTTGAACATCAAAATTTACCGGAAATTCGTTTTGATTTTGAAACAGAACATCATATCAAACATGTCATGCGTTATCGGGTGGGAGAAACGATAGAAATTGTGCAAGATGGAAGATTGTATTTTGCCAAACTGACTTCGCTTGATCCGGTGATTGCTCATGTAGAACAAGAAATCATCGAAGCGAAAACGTTACCGAAAGTGACCCTTGTTCAGTCGCTAGTAAAGGAAAACAAAATGGATTTTATTTTACAAAAGGCAACCGAGTTGGGCGTCTCTAAAATCATTCCTTATCAAGCCGCAAGATCGGTGGTCAAAGTAAGCAATAAGGAAGAAAAGAAATTGATGCGGTGGCGTAAAATTGTCAAAGAAGCAAGTGAACAGTCGAAGAGAATTTGGATTCCGGAAGTTACCAATCCTTATACATTATCTGCTTTATGTCAGATTGAAGGGTATGATATTAAAATCCTTTGCACTGTCAACGAGATGTCAAAGACATTAAAACAGGTGTTACAAAATATAGATAGTCATGCTACAATATTATTTGTAATCGGACCCGAGGGAGGGTTTACGAAAGAGGAAGAAGATACTTTGTTACAGCATCACTTTCTTCCTTGCAGTTTGGGGCCTTTGGTGTTTCGAACAGAAACAGTCGCGCTTTATCTGTTAAGCGTCGTCGATTATTTATTTTTGAGGTGAAGTATATCATGTTAGAGTTTTTAAAAGAACCAGTACAAAATCAAATTTATATCGTTTACGGTTTAATTGCTCTGGTACTTGTTTTAATTGTTGTCATTTTATTGATTGAGCGAAACGGAAAAAAGAAAAAGAAAAGAACGGTACGAACGGCAGATTACTTTATCAAAGCACAAAAAGGAAAAAGTCCTCGGGCCCAAGAGATCGAATTAAAGCCTTTGAAGGTGCCAAATCCTATGGAAGATACGGTTCAAACACCAATCGTTAAGGTGGATCCAGTATCAGAGATGACGGCCTCTTCCACTTCTTTTAAAAATCCATTATCAGTAGAAAAAGAAATGGTAGAAGAGGATACGCCTTCGGCTTCCAAAGTCGAGGTTCTACCAGAACCAAAAGAAGAGAAAGAAGTTGTCACCTCTCCTGTGATACCAGAACCAATCGTGTCAGCGAAAGCAGTAGTACAGCAACCACAACAGAATATGCAAATAGAAGCGAAGCCGAAAGAGGTAGAAAAGGAAGAAGTTAAACCAAAGAAAAGTATCGATGAAGTGTTGGCTAAAATTTCACCAACGATGCAAGCCAAACGTGAAACACAAAAGCAAGAAGAAATTGTTTATATCGATGAAGATCCAGAGTTAGAAAAGACACAAGCGCAAATCGAACTTGCCCGTCTCACCGAAGAATTGCAAAAAGCCGAGGCCAATGAGCAGGCGGGAGCAAGTGAAAATATAGAACTCACTAATTTCGAACAAGAGCAAGAAGAAAATGCCATTATCAGTATCGATGATTTGTTAAAAAGAGGAAATACACTATACGATCAAAACGAAGTAACACAATATAAAGATGAAGGAAATGAACCAATCAATATTGAAGAATTACAACAGAGATTCCGTGAAAAAGAACAACAAGAAGTATGGCAACAGGTAGAGAAAAAAGAAGAAAAACCAAATAAAGAAGTGATTTTAGATACTTTTTTATCTTCGAATGAAAAAATAGAAAAAAATCAAGAAAAAACATTTCATTCCACACCGTTTATTTCTCCTATTTATGGATTAGAAAAGGAAAAGAAGATAGAAGCAGTAGAGGCTCCTGCAAAACCAGTAGAAGCGATTGTGCATGAAAATAGTATTGCTTTAGAGCAAACGGCTGATTTAGATCAATTGGACGAAGAAATCAGAAAAACCAACGAATTTTTACAGGTATTAAAAGAGTTACAGAAAAATTTAGAATAGAGGGTGGAAAATCACCTTCTTTTTTGTTATACTGGTATTTAGGGTAGGGTGTTACAGATGAATGAGAAATTATATTCAAAAACGAAAAAACATTTGATTATTTTGTTGATATGTGTGTTCGCTTGTACTTGTATTTTAATTGGATCTACCTATGCTTACTTTTCATCGGTATCGGTACAAGA
>CANTWQ010000026.1 GCA_947853365.1 uncultured Bacilli bacterium | reverse complement strand
TTTTTTCTGATTTCGGTTAAACGATCATAGTCTAAATGACGAATGATATCTAGTTTATTGGGAATGATATGACCATATTCAATGATATCATAAACAATATTATCGAGTGTGACATCAATGTTATCGATCATCATCACTTCGGAAGAGATCCATACCTTTTTAATACGCTCGATATCTTCCTTGGTAATTTTGCCATGTTCTAGGGTGTCTAGAATTACTTGTGCTAGTTCCTTTGGCTTTTCTGTTTCTGCTAGAAATTGAAAAACGATATAATCCTCGGTATATTCACGTTCTTGACCAAAGGATGAAAAGTATTTTTCTTTCCAATATTTCTCACGAAAAGCAGAACTCATACCAAAGAGTGCCGTTAAAATCATGCCACAATAAGTGGAATATTCATAATGATCCATTTTCTTATCCCATGGGATTTTGATACTGAGTGCCATTTTGGTTACGGAAACATCCATCTCTACTTCTTTATAGGAAGTAGTCACCTCTTTTGGTTCTTTCCAAGGTGCAATGGTAATCTTTCCATGATTTTTCTTGCTATTTAAGGCTTCGTTTTGTTGTACAATAGAAACAACTCGCTCGGGATCAATGGCACCTACGGCGACCAAAAACATATTGGATGGTTGATAAAACGTGTGATAGCAAGCATATAGATCTTCTTTGGTAATTTTTTGAATCGATTCGACTGTTCCAGCGATATCAATTCGCATTGGATCTTTTTGAAATAGTGCTTGTTTGATTTCGTGATCCAAACGCCACATCGGTTCATCGTCATACATTTTGATTTCTTCGGCGATGATTCCTTTTTCTTTTTCAACATTTTGATCTGTAAAATACGGTTGATTGACATAAGTCAACAAATAATCTAAATTACGATCGAAAGAATTGGTTCCTTCAAACAAATAACGTGTACATTTCCAGCTTGTCGAAGCATTACAATCCGTTCCACTTTTGGCATAAAAACTAAAAGGATCTTCTCCCGATTCTGTTTCAAACATTTTGTGTTCTAAGAAATGGGCAATACCATCTGGTACTTGGATCATTTCTTTATCTCCCGCTGGGACAAATTTGGTAATACGGGATCCATATTTGGTTACATAATGTACAGCAAAATTATTTTTGTTCTGAAAGGGAACCATGTAAAGTTCTAATCCCGAAGGTAATTTTTCATAATAAAGTGTTTGATCGAGTCCTGTTAATTCAATTTTCTTCATCAGGCACTTCCTTTCCTTTTAATAGATAAATCGTATCTATCTTTATTTTGGTTGCGAGCTTTACAATATCTTCTTTGGTTACTTCTGTGATTTTTTCTTTTCTTTCTTCCAACGGTTCGATATCCGAAAGGTTCATCGAAACATATGATTCAATGATGGCTTGTGGCGAATCCATAATTTCTTGGATGGCATTTTGATAAGTCTTTTTCGCCTTGTCGATATCTTCTTCGGTAAAATTACCTTTTTTCATATCATCCATTTCGTGTTCGATTAAAGCAACTGTTTTCTTAAAGTTTTTGGCATCGATCCCGGCTTGTAAGACCATAATGGAATCTAGTCTACGAATGGACGATGTTACATAATAAGCAAGAGAATACTTTTCTCTAATGTTTAAAAAGAATTTCGAATCCGGACTTCCTCCTAAAATAATACTATATAAATTCCAGACATAGTTTTTTTCAAATGGATCCATTTCTTTGGTTCGACATCCAATGACCAGTTTTGATTGTGTCATTGGGGATAATTCTTGGTACTCTTTTACTTTTGCAGTTGTAAAGGGTAACATAAGTTCTGCTTTCAAGTGCTCTTTTTTAAAAGTTGTCAGTTGAAAATATTGCTTGATTAACTTTTCTGTTTGCGCAAAATCAATATTTCCTAAAACATAAATATCAAAAGATGCTTCCTTCATCAATTCATGATAGTAAGTTGCCATATTTTCGGCGGTAATGGCTTCTAAATCCTCTAGATAACCAACGCTTCGATAGGAAAGCGGCGTATTGGGGGCCATTTCCTCTAACATGCGCATATTGGCATATGCTCCTGGGGATTCTTTGATAGATGCAATCGTCGTTTTCAAATTATCTTTTCCAATGGTGACAATCTTTTCATCAAAACGATTGTCTTGAATATTTGGTTGAAAGAGAATTTCACTTAACAACTCGATACTTTTTTCAAACATTCCTGGTTCCGTATATTTTTCGTCCAATAAGGTCATCGTGATGTTGATATTATTAAATATTCCCGTTCTCTTACAAGACATCTGGACTCCAACATTATATAATTCTTCGGTACGTAATGACAATAATCGCTTACTTGGATATTTTTTGGTACCTTCTAATAAAAGGTTCCCTAATAAAATCTGTTTCGTAATATCTTCTTTTTTCATCTTCGTACGCAGGGTTACACGAATCGTGATGGTTTTAAACTTATCGGTTTGAATCAACGTAATATCATTTGATCCGTATTTTATTTTTTTATATTTCATGATTTTTTCTCCTTGTCCCCATTTAGTATATGTCATTTTTACTAATTTATTTATCATTTATTGATAGTGCTATTTCGATCATATCGAGCATATTTTTTTCGCGTTCTTCACTGGTCAATTCTTGTTTTGTTACGAAAGAATCGGAAACCGTCAATAAGCAACTGGCTTTTTTTCCTAATTTTTCGGCAATGGTAAATAGTGCAAATGTTTCCATTTCTACGCCTACGCAGCCATATTCTTTAATGAGGGGCGATTCTTCACAATCGACGTGATAGAAGGCATCTGATGAAAAAATATTGGCAATGGAAAGATGATGGTGTAAGCGGTTGGCACTTTCTAATAAACGGGCATCTAATTCGGTATTGCTTGGTATTACTTGTCTATGATCATTACAAAAACTTTTGGCAAAGTTAGAATCGCTCACGGAATTTGCAACCAAAACCAAATCTTTGACGTTTAAATCTTTAACATAACTGCCACAAGAACCAATACGAATAATCTCTTCCACACCGTAAAATTGAAATAATTCATAAGCATAGATACCAATACTAGGATTTCCCATACCGGATGCAAAAACGGTGATTTCATTTCCATGAAAGGTTCCCGTGTACGCTAAGATGTTGCGAACACGATTTACTTGTTTGACGTTTTCTAAAAAATGTTCCGCAATATATTTTGCCCGTAAAGGATCGCCAGGCATCAAAACGGTTTTGCTAATTTCTCCCAGTTCTGCTTCAATATGTGGTGTTTTCATTTTCTTACCTTCTTTCTTTTTTATTATAGCATTTTGCTGGCGAGAAAGAAACCATATCCGATGTTTTTCTTTTCTTGACTTTTATTATGGCTCATTCTACAATAGGAATTCAAGGTGATATAGAAATGTGTTATCATTGGAATTTCAATTTATTTCAAGAACAAATGCGAAAAATAGTTTTTAAGGATCACGAATCCACGATGGAAGATAAAACAAATGGTCATCTACCATCGGATATTTCAGTTACGTTGCATGATACGTTGCAGAAGGCTTTTCGTGAAAGTCGGCCATTGCTATTTGATCAACAACGAAATATTTCTACTTTCTCATGGGATGAGGATTTTTCTACTTGTCATTTCACAGATCAAGAACTGATCGATGTGGCATCCCAATTTTACGAGCAAGTGTTAGGCATCGATATTTTTGCTACTTTGACGCATGATTATCAGCGATTTCTGCAATTTCGTTCTCTTTCCTATACCAAGCAGGATCCTGATTTCCTTGGAATCACTTATTTTAATCCACTCGATGGTCACAATTATGCGCATATCTATCGACAGAACACCAGTGATGATATCATTACTACAGTTCATGAAATTTGTCATATGCTACATCAATATCAACCTTTTTCTAGTTGGGATGAAGGATGGTATTGCATGAGAGAAGCAGATGCACTTTTTACAGAACTTTTATTATTTGATTTTCTCATACAAGAAAAAGGCTATCCAGAAAATTGGAAATGGGATATGCGGGTAGACCATCTCTATACCGCGATGGATGATACCAATCTGACAGTGCTTCATGAAGCAAGATGTCGCTTGCAAGAACCTACCACCATCGAAGAAATGAAAGATTTTCTTAAGACTTGGCACATTCCGTTGGCGATGTCTAACGAACAAGTAGCATCTTACCAAGCATTAGCAACCATAAGTGAACTACAAGATGCCTATCAATACTTAATCAGTTATTTTACGGCACTTGACTTATATCATTTATATCAAAATGATCCGAAAACGGCCAAAAATGCCTATTCCTTATTTTCGACTACGACTCAAAACAATATACTTTCCTTTTTACAACAAATCCAAGTTAGTTTTCCATGGGATGGAATGAAACATTTAAAACAAGAAATAAAAATATTGACGAAGTAAAAAGAGACGTCTCTATAAAACGTCTCTTTATTCTTGGGGTGGTTCTTTTTTAATGAGAACTTCCCGTGGTTTGCTGGCATTTTGGGGACCGACAATACCACGTTCTTCCAATAAATCGATGATACGTGCTGCGCGGTTATAACCAAGTCGGAATTTTCGTTGAATTAAGGAAGCACTGATCTTGCCACTGGTAATGGCAAATTCCACCACTTCATTGTAAAGAGGATCGTCATACTCTTCTTCTTCGTCTTTGACATCATCCACCCCTGGACGATCACTGCTTGATAGGTTCGTAAATGCTTCGTCATATTCGGCCTTTTGTTGTTCCACCGTATCATTGACAACACGTTCGATTTCTTCATCGGATACATAAGCACCTTGCACACGTAGTGGAGCATTTTCGCCCATTGGCAAAAATAGCATATCTCCTTTTCCTAGTAGTTTTTCGGCTCCGGTCATATCAAGAATCGTACGAGAGTCGATACTGCTACTGACGGCAAAGGAAATGCGCGATGGAATGTTGGCTTTCACAACACCCGTAATGACATCGGTCGACGGTCTTTGCGTAGCGACAATCAAATGAATTCCAGCCGCACGAGCCATCTGGGTAATACGCATAATAGAATCTTCCACTTCTTTACTAGCAACCAACATCAAATCGGCAAGTTCATCGACGATAACGACGATGTAATACATATAAGGAATTTTTTCGCTTTCCCGTCTGGTCATATTTTGATGGTCGACCCATTCATTATATGTTGCAATATTTTTTACGCCTTTGTCACTGAAGACATCATAACGTTTTTCCATTTCTCGGACAATTTTTTGTAAAGCCACATTGGCTTTTTTAGGATCCGTTACCACAGGCATCAACAAATGTGGAATACCATTATAATTACTCAATTCTACTTTCTTCGGATCGACCAATACCAGTTTTACTTCATTGGGTTTGGTACGCATGAGAATCGATGTAATAATACAGTTAATACAAACAGATTTACCAGATCCCGTTGCTCCTGCAACAAGTAAATGCGGCGTTTTATCAATCTCACACCAAACAGGATTTCCCATGATGTTTTTACCTAACGCAACAAGTAACTTGCTCTTTTCTTTGGCTTTTGGTATGGCCTCTAGAATTTCTCGAAGCCCCACCATTGAAATCGTTTCATTGGCAATTTCAATACCCACGGTAGATTTCCCTGGAATCGGCGCTTCGATCCGGACATCTTTCTTGGCTAATGCAAGCGAGATCTCTTTATTTAAACTAAGTAATTTACTTACCTTAGTTCCTGAGTTTAATTCTAGTTCATATTGTGTTACCGCCGGCCCTTCCGTAACGGCAACCACTTTTCCAATAATACCAAAGTCCTTCAATACTTTCTCTAGTATCATAATGTTTTTTTCGATTAAAGCTTGATTGTTTTGTTTCTTCTTTTTCACTGGTTCTAATAGCTGAATACTCGGTAATTTATATTCATTCTGATTGGCGTGGGGTACAATAAAATCGAGAGAATGTGTCTCTTCCAAAGTTTTATTATCTTCTTCTTTGACACTAGGTAATTCTGGTAGTTTTTTCTTTTCATAAATATCATTCAACTCATCGATACTGTGAATGATCAGAGGTTTGTTTTCTTCCACGGTCGGTTCTGCATCTTGATTCATTACAATGACAGAATTTCCTTCCTCATCTTCCTCATCTGCTTTGCTATTTTTCTTCTTACGATTTTTCCATTTGTCTACTAAGGCATGTAATTTATCTGTTAGTGAGAAGCCCGTTACCATGAAAATACCAACGACGATGATAATTCCTGATACGATATAAGCCCCCGTTACTGCAAACAGTTTGGTAAATAAGATGCTAAAAACTGCGCCAATAATACCTGCCCCATTTAAAGTAATTACTTTTCCGGTTGCAATACGATTAAAATTAGCCATTAAATTTTGAACGGTCTCCCGCATAGCCACTAAAATATCACCATTATTTTCCGTTACATAATTGATGTGGGCTAAAACAATAAAACCTAACAAAATACAATATATTCCAATAAAACGACTGGTAAAAAAGTTAGGCCATTCTTTTTTCCATACCAAATAGCATCCAACAATGAGCATTGCAAACAGTAAAATTTGATAGCCTGTTCCAACCAAAAACATGGCAAAAGAAGCGGTTAATTCTCCCACAAAGCCAAACGGTTTTGGTACAATACTTAAAATTGCTAAAACAATAAAGATAATACCAATCAATTCCTCGGTATGATCAAATCCTTTTTTCTCTTTTTCTTTTCTTTTCTTCTTCTTTGCCATACTGATTCTCCAATCTAACTATATTATACCAAAGTTCTTAAATATTGGGTATTTTTTTTATCCTTTGAATAAAAGTAAAATAAATTTTACCTACCTTACCTCACGGTAAGATCTTTCTACTTCACAAAAACCTTTGGGAATTTCGTGATTTGTCTGCATATTGATACCATTGTACTACGAACAAATGTATGTGTCAACGCCCTTGATGATTACTTTCCT
>CANTWQ010000025.1 GCA_947853365.1 uncultured Bacilli bacterium | reverse complement strand
TGGTAAAACCAAAAGATCATCAAAGTCTAACGAATTGCTTCTTTTTAGTTTTTTTTCATACGCTTGATACACTTCTAACACAATCTGTTCAAATGCACTACTGGCATATTTTTCGTAATCTTGTGCATTCATCAATTCATTTTTACAACCTGAGATTTTATTTTTGATCGCGGTGGGATTATAAATTTTAGGATCTAAGTTCTTATCTTTTAAAATGCGTTTGATAACAGTCAAAGAATCTTCACTATCTAAAATCACGAAATTATGATCGTATCCTAACACTTCGACATTTTCCCGAATGATTTTAAGACCAAAGGAATGAAAAGTTGATATTTGAATATTACGAGCCATTGCCCCGATCAATCGTTCCACACGTTCTTTCATTTCTTTGGCAGCTTTATTGGTAAAAGTAATTGCCAAGATATGAAAAGGGCTAATTTTTTTCTCTTCGATTAAATAAGCAATTCTAGTAGTCAATACTTTGGTTTTCCCACTTCCTGCGCCGGCTAGCACCAATAATGCTCCCTCGGTCGTTTCCACGGCTTGTCGTTGTTCTTTGTTCAAATCTTTTAAATCCATAGATACTCCTTTATTTGGTTGTTTTTCCTTTTGATGCTTGTTGTTGTAAATAGGTATCAATTACTTTTGTTGCATCTTTGGTATAACCACTATCTAACCATGCATTGTTTATGATGCCATCTTCGATTTCAATGTCATAACAAATATTGATTCTTTGAAAATCTTTTAACATTTCTTTCATCAAAAGAAGTGATTCTTGTTGGGCCGGAGTCAAGTCATCAGGCATGATAAAAGTTCCTGACTTTTCTAATGATTGATGATATATCATTGTTCTGTTTAAAAAGATGACATCCCCATGTTTGGCAAAAAGGACACAAGCTCCTTCGATTTGATGGGTATAGGTAATTTGCTGTAGTAAAGGTTGATCTTTGTAATGATCCTTCAAGTAATAACAAAGACTGATAATATGATTTTCTTGCCAATTATCTCCTTCAATCTCGGTAATACTCCCATCTTTGATGACGCCATCTACGGCTTCTTTTCCATGTATAATAAATAACTTGACTATTTTCATAATTTTCCCTCCATCTTATTATACTAAATTTTCTATGGTTGGGAAAGATGATTTCCTTTTCTGTTTTTTATCAATGAAAAAAATAGAGTTCTTCTCTATTTCATCTACCATAGATTCTTGTTTTGACATTTACTTTTTCTGGTATGTCAAATCTGGTATACATCTCTTGTAAAATACAAATAGCATTTTGATATCCGTTAGTTTCTTTTTCGGATAACATTAGTTTATGCACATCCAATTGATTTTCTATATAGGCTTTGGCAAAGAAGATGTCTTCTTTTTTGTCAGATTGTAATTCTTTTTTCATTCGTTGATAGAGAGGTTTGTACTCTGGATGATCGTGCTTCATTTCGTCTTCCAGATAACCCATATAGACACATTTTCCTGCCACTTGTAAAGCACTTGCTACATTCACTTTTTCTTCCTCCTCTATTTCATTTTATTCTCCTTTTTTGTCGAATTTTGTCGAATTATGGGAGAAAGAAAGTTTTTTTAGCTTTCTTTCGGAGGAATGTAGGTTTTTCCTAAATACTCTACATATGTTTTTATTTTTGCTTCGCTTAAATCTTTCCAATTTCCTTTGGTATAATACCAATCATAATCTAAAGAATTACTTAAATAGCATCCTTCATAAAGGATATTTTTGACATGATATAAGTCATAGGGAATCCGAATCACAGCATAATAATCCGTAAAGTCGTAAGTTTCTCCATTTTCTCTGGAATACAATTCTCCCTCCTCGTCTCTGGCATAAAAACGAAGATGTTCTTCTCTGGTTAGATATGCTTCTTCCCATATTTCTTTTACTTTTCTCTCGGGTAAAAGGGTATCATATGCGATTCTTCCAGGAACAATAATTTCCCATCCAGAATCACTCTTACGAATGCTACTGTTATGGTGATTACTATAAGATACCTTTGCTACTACTCCGTAATATCCAATTGCATACGCTCTTTGTCTTACTTTTGACCAGCTATCTTCTCCCATCATAATCCCATAACTGTAATCATCACGGATCATTTTCACTGTTAGTCCATGTTCTTCATATCTTTCTTTTTCATATTTCGATTGTAGCAAGTTTAACCTTTTTTCGTCTATATCGTCATTATAGGAGCCAATATCATCTCCACCATGACCTGGATCAATTAAAATATCATATTGGTACTTAAAATCTTCAATCGTAAATTGTACATGATGATCTTGATCTATTCTGGTGACTAATTTATCACCAATTTTGGCACGCACAATTTTATCGATTGTTTCTCGGTAATCCATCACTTTTTCTTCGGTGTTTGCTTTGATATAAAGTCCATAGGTACCATTATCTAAATGTTCGAAAGAAAGATTTCCTTGATATTCATTGGCATTAGATGTACTATTTGCTTCTTTGATTTCACAAGTTAACGTTTCTAAGTTGCACAGTTCTAAAAGATAGGTTTGATTCTGACTGTGGATGGTTCCTGTGATTTCAATTCCTTGATCAGTGAAAGCCATTTCTATTACTTTGTTGGTCGTTGGATTTTGATCTCTTTGGGCAATCCATTGTTCTTTTTCTTTGGTTATTTTCTTCTGTTCTAAAAAGGATATCGGTAAGTAAATCAGTAATCCTAATAAAAGAAGGGCAATAATGATACGATACTGTTTTGGATTTCTTTTTTTCATACTCTAGCCTCAGTTTCATTATATCTTAAATTCTCGTTCTTTTCCATGCTTTCGACGCACTGAATTTGTCATGTTGACATATATTACATTGTAGATATTAAAGGAGGAATCTATTTTGAAAAAAAGATTAGGGATTGGGATTATTCTACTTTTTATTGTAGCAATCATGCTTGTTTTGATTTTCTATCCATGGAATAAGAATAAGAGTGATCTCACAAAAGTAAGGGTTGCGGAAGTGGCTCATACTATTTTTTACGCACCACAATATGCGGCACTGAGTCAAGGCTATTTCGAAGAAGTTGGACTCGACATTGAATTATTGTTGACCCCTGGTGCTGATAAGGTAGCAGCGGCTGTACTTTCGGGTGATGTCGATATTGGATTTTCAGGCAGTGAAGCAACTATCTACGTCTACAATGGTGGGGAAAAGGATTATTTACAAACATTTGCCCAATTAACGCAAAGAGATGGTACATTCTTAGTGTCTAGAGAAAAAATTGAAGATTTTACGTTGGATGATTTACGTGGCAAAACAGTCATTGGTGGAAGACAAGGTGGTATGCCAGAAATGACATTTGAATGGGCATTAAGGCAAAATGGAATTGATCCAAAAAATGATTTATATATCGATACCTCTGTAGCTTTTGCAGCCATGAGCGGAGCTTTCATTGGAGGACAAGGAGATTTTGTAACTCTGTTTGAACCGAATGCTTTAGAAGTAGAACAACAGGGTTATGGTTATGTCGTTGCATCGATTGGTGAGTTAGGAGGAGTGGTTCCATACACTTCGTATAGTGCTAGAAAAAGCTATATTCTAGAAAATAAAGATATCATTAAAAAATTCGAAAGTGCAATTCAAAAAGGTCTGGATTATGTACATAGTCATTCTGATGAAGAAGTGGCACAATCTATTTTAGAATTTTTCCCGGATACGGCTTTAGATGATCTGAGTGAAGCCATTGGGCGTTATCGGAATGCGGATTCTTGGCCTACAACAACTCAATTTACCAAGGAGTCTTTTGATCATTTACAAGATATTATGATTGCATCAAATGAATTAGAGGAAAAAGTTCCTTATGAAGATTTGATGTATCAAGTAAAATAATGAAATCTTTACTGAATGTATTACATTTAAAGAAAAATTATCATGATCAAAAGGGTGAAACGACAGCGATCGAGGATGTTTCATTCGATGTAGCACAAGAAGAATTCATCTCGATCGTTGGTCCTTCGGGATGTGGCAAATCGACACTGCTTTCAATCCTTGCTGGATTATCTACAAAATCAGATGGAACTTTTCAGTTTCAAAAAAATAAACCACAAATTGGCTATATGTTACAGAAAGATTCACTTTTTCCATGGCGAACGATTTTAGAAAATTGCTGTTTGGGCTTAGAAATTAACCGAAGTCTTAATGAGGACACCAAAAAAAGAGTCATTCATCTATTGGATACTTATGGTCTTGGAGATTTTAAAGATCAATATCCCCGGGCGCTTTCGGGTGGTATGAGGCAACGGGCAGCACTGATTCGGACATTAGCAATCGATCCGGATATCTTATTATTGGATGAACCATACTCGGCTTTGGATTATCAAACAAGATTAGCTTTAAGTGATGATGTTTACCATATTATTCGTAAAGAAAAAAAGACGGCAATTATGGTAACGCATGATTTAGGAGAGGCTATTTCAATGTCGGATCGGATCATTGTTTTATCAAAACGACCTGCCACAATTAAAAAGATTTATGAGATTGTAATTCCCAATGCGAAAACACCGAGTGAAAGAAGAAAAACTAAAGAATTTTCTATTTATTACGACCAGATATGGAGGGATTTGGATGTCCACATATAGTGAGGAATATAAACTTTTTTTAAAGAAGCAAAAACAACATAGATGGTTCGTACGTTTCTTTCAAATTTTCGTTTTAATTTTCTTTTTGGGATTATGGCAGATAGCTTCTTCGCTGGGTTGGATCAATACTTTTTTATCGTCTTCACCCTGGGAAGTGGTGCAAACAACTATCAATCTTGCTACGACCAACGAATTATTTCATCATATTTGGATTACGGTTTATGAGACCATTATCAGTTTTTCGATTGCAGCAATTTTTGGCTTTCTCTTTGCAGCCTTATTATGGTGGATTCCAACATTAGCCAAAATTATGGATCCTTATTTAACCGTGTTCAATTCTCTTCCAAAAGTTGCGCTTGGGCCATTGATCATTATTTGGGTTGGTGCAAGTATCAATTCGATTATTTTTATGGCACTCATGATTTCATTCATTATTACAATTATCAACATTTACAATGGCTTTCAAGCAATAAACCCAGAATATATCACACTCATGCAAAGCTTTCATGCGTCCAAATGGCAAATATTTTGGAAACTTATCTTTCCTGGAAATATGCAAACACTTATCAATAGTTTAAAAATCAATATCAGTATGTCTTTAATCGGGCTATAAGACATATGGAGAGAAAACACTATAATTTTTATGTTAGTTCTCACTAACATTCCAGTATATTTTTAAAGTATTACCATCAAC
>CANTWQ010000024.1 GCA_947853365.1 uncultured Bacilli bacterium | reverse complement strand
GCTCCATAATTGAAATTTCATATAGACTTCACAAAGTCTATTTTTTTGTGCCTCACGTAGTTAGCTTTCTGAAAAGCCTTGAAAAAAGATTCTTTCTTTTCCGGTTCGATTTTTTCACCCCCATACCTTACTAAGATTATATTGTTTCCCTATCTTTCGTTTGTGAGAAAAAGTGATATTTCTTTTCATCACAGAATAAGATGAAATAGTTTATTGATTGTATTCTTTTTGTTTTCTGTAATATTCACATGATCTTTGTATGAGATTTGATCAAAGGTTACAAACTTTTATCTTTTTCTGTGCTATCTTATGTTAAAATAGAGGAGGACAGATGAGAAAAGAAGTAGGTGATTTGATATATGAAAAAAATGGTTTTAAGAATCGATGGTATGACGTGTAGTGCCTGCTCCAACGGTCTTGAAAAATATTTAAAAAGACAAAAAGGCATTGTCGATGTAGAAGTCAATTTGGTGCTGGCGCTGGCAACGATTACTTACGAAGATTTAACGATTTCCCAAATAGAACGATATATTCAAGAAGCGGGTTTCGAGAGCCTTGGTGAATTTAGGGAAGTTTCCGATGAAGTAAAGACAAAGCGCGAGCGAACTTCGTTTATTGTGTTTGGCCTTTTTTTGATCTTTGTTTTTTATGTTGCCATGGCACATATGTTTTCTCTTCCAGAAATTCCGGGACTCGGTTATCATGACAATCCTATTTTATATACCAGTGTATTATTTGCTTTTTCCATTTTATTCATGCTTTTTGGTTACCGGATGTTACGTAGTGGCATTTTGAATTTACTGCATCGTATGCCTAACATGGATACGTTGGTAATGATTAGTGTTATCAGTAGTTTTTTCTATAGTTTGTATGGAGCCATTCATATTTTTGCGGGTGAGTTGGAATATTTACATTATTTGTATTTCGAAGCCATCTGCATGGTAATCTATTTTGTAAAATTAGGACGATATATCGAAGAAGTAAGTAAAGATAAAACCAAAGGGGCCATTCAAGAGTTGGTGCAAATTACCCCGAAAAAAGCTCGTGTGATTCATGGAGAGAAAGAACAGTTGGTCGATATTGACGAAGTGAAAATTGGAGATACCCTTCTTTGTAAACCAAATGAAAAAATTGCCGTCGATGGAATTGTTGTGAAAGGCACTTCGCATGTGGATGAGTCATTTATTACTGGAGAAAGTGTACCGGTGCGAAAAGAAAAGGATGCCAATGTAATCGCAGGTTCCATGAATTATGATGGAATATTATATTATAAGGCAGAACGGATTGGTAAAAAATCGACTATTTCTGAAATTGTTTCTTTGGTAATAGAAGCAACGAACTATAAAAATAAATTACAACGATTGGCAGACAAAATTAGTAGTTATTTTGTTCCTGTTCTCATGGTCATTGCTGTTTCTACTTTTGTGGTCTATCTACTTCTTGGTTTATCCTTCTTTGATTCGATCAATGCCTTTGTAACGATTTTGGTGGTCGCTTGTCCTTGTTCAGTAGGTTTAGCTGTTCCATTGGTATCTGTTTTGAGTCATGGACTATGTGCCAAAAATGGTATCTTTCTAAAAAATGCGATTGCTTTAGAACAGGTGAGAAAAATAGATACTGTGGTGTTAGATAAAACGGGTACATTGACTTATGGAAAACTGAAAGTACATAAAATTTATAATTATAGTCACCAGAGTGATCAACAATTATTGGAACGAATGGCCAGTCTGGAAGCGAATTCAGTCCATCCCATTGCGAGTGCCTTTCCAATGGAACATAAAAATAACGTGACCCATTTTAAAAATTTGGATGGTATGGGATTGCAGGGAGAAATTGCAAAGAAAACGTATTATGCAGGAAACCAAAAATTATTGCAGAAGCTACAGATCGAAAATATTTATACGGAAGACATTCACGCTCTTACGGAGGAAGGATGTAGTATCGTTTTTTTGATCGAAGAAGATAAAGTACTGGCATTATTTGGAGTGAAGGATATTTTACGCACGGATGCTAGAAGTTTTGTAGCGAATTTAAAATCACGGAATTTAGATGTGATTATGTTAACGGGAGATCATGAGAATACTGCCCGTTTGATTGCCAATGAACTAGGAATTGATCATGTGCTTGCCGAAGTATTACCAACGGATAAGTTGTCGATTGTAACTAAATTGTTGGACGATGGTCATCAAGTGATGATGATTGGTGATGGGATCAATGATGCACCGTCTTTGGTCAAAGCTACGATTGGTGTTAGCATTTCTGATGGAACTGATGTAGCTGCCGATGCCGCGGATGTTCTTTTGGTGCATAATCAATTGCATCATCTATTATCCTTTTTCGATATTGGTAAGAAGTCGTATCGCCTTATTTGTCAAAATCTTTTTTGGGCCTTTTTCTATAATGTTTGTATGATCCCAATTGCGATGGGTATTTTAAGACCAGTTGGCATTACAATGAACCCAATGTATGCGAGTATTGCGATGATCGGAAGTAGTCTTACGGTTGTTTTTAATTCGTTACGAATGATGCGTTTAGAGAAAGGAGAAAAATGATGTTCGGAAAGAAAATGACAAAAGAATTTCATGTCGAAGGAATGACCTGTGAAGGTTGTATGAATCGGGTGAAAAAAGCGGTTTCGATGGTTCCCAATGTGACAGCGGTTGATGTAGTTTTAGAAACTGGTTTGGTTACGGTTCATTACCGAAAAAGTTTGGATGAAGATATGGTTATTTCGAAAATTGAAAATTTAGATTTTCAAGTGAAACGTTAGAAGAGGTGATATTACATGGAACTTGTGTCTTTGGGAGAAAGGACTTATGTTATTCCTAACGCTACCAATATTGGTGTTTATCTCATTGATGATTATAGTGTTTATTTGATTGATACGGGAAACGATAAAGATGCTGGTAAAAAGATTTTAAAAGTGATCGAGGATGCCGGATGGAAAGTCAAAGGTATCATTTCAACGCATTCTCATGCAGATCATATCGGTGGAAATAAAGTGATTCAAGATCGAACTGGATGTGTGATTTTGGCAAAGGGAATCGAAAAAGTTTTTATTTCTCATCCGTTGTTAGAACCTTCTTTTCTTTATGGAGGGTATCCTTTTCATTCGTTAACCAATAAATTTTTATGTGCAAAATCATCTGATGTTTCGGATATTGATCATGGGTTACCTGAAGGCCTTTGTTATTTTACATTGCCAGGTCATTCGTTCGATATGATTGGAATTCAAACGAGTGATAATGTTTATTTTGTGGCCGATGCTTTATGTAGTTTAGAAACCATCGAAAAGTATCACGTGTTTTTCCTTTATGATGTTGCATCTTATCTTTCGACACTTTCTTATTTGGAAACGTTAAAAGGAGGGATTTTTGTACCATCTCATGGTAAAGTGACCAAAGATATTTCTACTTTGCTTTCTTGTAATCGGCAAAAGATTCAGGAAATTTGTGAAACAATTTGTCAGTATTGTGGTGATGGAATTACATTTGAACAACTGTTAAAAAAAATATTTGATCATTATCAGTTAACCATGGATGAAAATCAATTTGTATTGGTTGGTAGTACCATTCGTTCTTATCTTTCTTATTTGTATGAAGAAGGAAAGGTAACATATCAATGGGTTGACAATCAAATGATATGGAAAGTTATAGGTTAGGAGGTAAAAAATTATGTCATTTCAAACCGCAAAAGTATATTTAACAAACATGGGATTAGAGAAGCAGATTATGGAGTTTTCAGTTTCTTCGAAAACTGTAAAAGATGCCTCCCTTGCTCTTCATTGTCAGGAAGCGGAAATTGCTAAGACTATGGCTTTTTTCGTCGGTGGGAATCCGATTTTGATTGTGACATCGGGAGATCAACGAATTGATAACAGTAAATTTAAACAGGAATTTCATGAAAAAGCAAAAATGATCCCCAGTGGTGAATTAGAAGATGTGATTGGTTATTCTATGGGAGGGATTTGTCCTTTTGGTGTTCCGTCCAATGTCGTTGTCTATTTAGATGTATCGTTACAGCGTTTTGATCGTGTTTTTCCAGCTTGTGGTAGTGATCATAGTGCTGTTTCTTTGACTATTCCAGAATTAGAAAAAAGTTCTCGGTATGAAAAATGGATCGATGTATGTAAACCGATGGAAGAGAAGTTGCCGTGATGAGAAAAAATTAAAACAGGTAAGGAGAAGAGACAATGGAAAATGGAAAGTTGCAAATTGATTTTAATATTCAGGGGAAAACATTGCGTGCGACCTTAGAGGATAATGATACTGCGCAAGAATTATATCGACGTTTACCTCTTGAGATTACGATGGAGGAGTTGCATGGCAATGAGAAATATTATTATTTTGATGAGGTTTTTCCTTCTCATCCAAAATGTGTTGGAATGATTGAAAAAGGAGATCTGATGCTTTATGGAGATGACTGCTTGGTTTTATTTTATCAATCTTTTTCTACTTCTTATGCTTATACGAAAATTGGTACTGTCAATCAAGCAGATTTGTTGGACGATGTATTAGATCGAACATCGATATCCGTTGTTATTACAAAAGTATAGGATACTATTTAGAGGAGATATTGCGATGGAACATTTATTTGATATGGATGATACTCATTTTGAATTTAAACCTTTGGCTGATCGGATGCGTCCAACGACGCTAGAAGAGTTTTTTGGTCAAAAAGAAATTGTCGGGGAAAACTCGCCAATTCGCAAAATGATCGAAACCGATCATATCACATCTATGATTTTTTGGGGACCCCCAGGAGTTGGCAAAACAACACTTGCAAAAATTATTGCCAAACAGACGAATTCTTTGTTTTATGACTTATCTGCGGTAACATCGGGTGTCAAAGAAATCAAAGAGTTGATTGAAATTGCCAAATTTAATAAAAGTAATGGCAAGAGAACGATCGTTTTTGTCGATGAAATTCATCGTTTTAATAAAAGCCAACAAGATGCTTTTTTGCCTTATGTGGAAAACGGAGATATCATTTTAATTGGTGCGACGACGGAAAATCCATCGTTTGAAGTCAATTCCGCTTTATTATCACGGGCTAAAGTGTATGTTTTAAAAAGTTTATCGCAAGAAGATATTATCGGTATTTTAAAACGAGCTTTACAAAAAACGCCAGAATATCATAATGTCAAAATAGAGGAGGATTGCTTTCGCCTGATAAGTGAAATCAGTAATGGTGATGCTAGGACAGCTTTAAATACTTTGGAAAATGTGATTAACATTACGCCAGTCAAAAAAGGGGAGAGAACCATTACCAAAAAGGGATTAGAGCAATCATTGCAAAGTAAGGTTTTCTTATATGATAAGAATGGTGAAGAACATTATAATTTGATTTCGGCGTTACATAAATCGATGCGTAATAGTGATCCCGATGCGGCACTTTACTATTTGGCACGAATGTTAGAGGCGGGAGAAGATCCTTTATATATTGCCAGAAGATTAGTTCGCTTTGCATCAGAAGATATTGGTATGGCAAGTCCCAATGCTTTGGTACAAGCAGTCAGTTGTTATCAAGCATGTCATTTTAATGGGATGCCGGAATGTAATGTGAATTTGGCACAGGCGGTAGTTTATCTTAGTTTGTCTCCAAAATCGAATTCTTTATATATGGCTTATATGAAAGCCTCTGATGTAGCTAGACGAACCATGCAAGAAAAAGTTCCTTTGCATCTTCGGAATGCTGTTACGAAACTGGATCGTGAACTAGGAAATGGTAAAGATTATCAATATGCCCATGATTACGAAAATAAAATCACGAAGATGCAATGTTTACCGGACTCTTTAAAGAACGAAACATTTTATGATCCGACCAACAGTGGACATGAAAAACAATTTGCCGAAATTCTCCGCCGCGTGAAAGATTTCAAAGAAAAAAAATGGAAATAAAAACTACCCCTAGGCAAGGGTAGTTTTGCTTTTATTCTGCTCGAATCAATTTGGCACTTTTGGCATAATCTCTTATTTTTTGTTTGGTCAATGGTTCTTCTTGCTTGATTTCTACTTCAGAAATATCGACATTCACATTTTGTAGATGATATTGTTCTTTTAGATGATATACCATTGCTCGATAGGTTGTTACTGCTTGTGTATATTGCCCTTTTCTAATTTCTAAGATGGCTTTGGCAATATAGTCGTTTAACATGGTAAGAGCCATTTCTTTATCGTTTGCTACTCGTTTGCTAATCATTGGTCCAATCACTTCATATTCGATGAGCAAGGGAATACTGTCGGCATCTTGCATCATATAGGTGTCACGAAAGTTACGTAACGTAGCAAGGTAATCACAATCATCCGTATATCCTAAAGCGTGACACATCGCTGTCGTCAGATAACAACTGGAATTTTGGGCCTTTTCATTTTCATCTTCTCTGTTTCTTAAACTGGTATCGATATATTCGATGTTGCTACAAGCACTGGAGTATGGATCATAGTAACGATTACGATCCGTACATAGAGCTTCGTTAAATTTGTTCCGGTCTTGCAAATTCATTTTTGTGCATTGCATACAGTATGGCATAAATTCATCTCCTTTTTGCTATTTATTATAACTTCTTCCTTGATAAAATGCAAATTTTTCTTTCTTGAAAACCAGAGAAAAATACCGTTGTAGATTTTTTTTGAAAGTGCACAATTAATGTGCAATAAGTTTTGAAAACATATATA
>CANTWQ010000023.1 GCA_947853365.1 uncultured Bacilli bacterium | reverse complement strand
TTTTTAGGAGCTTTATTAACATAATTTTCATTTTTTAGTAAATTAGTCCTTCTATCGATACTAGCTTTTAATTTATTAATAGTATTTTCTCTTAACGTAATATCTTCTTCTGTCTGTTCTTTTTCATAATAAACATTAATTGTATAATAAGAATTAGAAACAACATATTTTTTTATCTGTGGCTCTTCTTCTACAATATTATTTAATTTTAACATTTTCTTAATCAAATCATATTCTAAACCATCATCTAACATAACAAGAGCATCATTACCAATTTTATTTTCTACCTTAAAGTTACGGTATAAAGTAACAAAGTTTCTAACATTTTCAATTTTTTGTTCCTCAACTTCGAAAACTAGATTTTTATCATATTTAGGATAAGAACTAATCATAATACTATCACTATCTCTAAATGGTAATTTCATATAAATTTCTTCAGTAACATACGGCATAAATGGACTTAATAGTTTTATAATGTTAGACAATACATAATATAAAGTCGATTTAGTAGCAATAGAATCTAAACTAAATTTAGCCATTTCTATATAAGAATCACAAAAATCATTCCAAATAAATGTATACATTTGACTACCAGCATTATTAAACTCATAATTATCTAGCGATTTTCTAACTGATTTAATAAGCTTATTTAATTTAGAAATAATCCATTTATCTTGATTCGATAAATTAGATAAAATATAATCTTCTTTTTTAAAATCTTCAATATTCATCAAACAAAAACGAGATGCATTCCATAATTTATTAATAAAATTCCAAGTTGATTTTACTTTTTCCTCATCATATCTCAAATCCATTCCCATCGCCGTTGTAGTGGTTAAGAAAAATCTTAAAGCATCAGTTCCATATTCATCTATAACATCCATCGGATCAACACCATTACCAAGACTCTTACTCATTTTATCCCCATTCTTATCACGAATAAGACCATGAATTAAACAATCTTTAAAGGGACGTTTATCTAAAAATTCTAAACTCATAAAAGTCATACGATTTACCCAAAATGGAATTATATCATAGCCGGTAACTAAAACATCATTAGGAAAATAACGTCTCATCATATTGCTATTTTCTGGCCAACCAAGGGTTGCAAAAGGCCACAAAGCACTTGAAAACCAAGTATCTAATACATCATTATCCTGAACCCAACCCTCATCTTTTGGAGCTTCAACACCAACATAAATCTCATTATTTCTATACCACGCTGGTATTTGATGTCCCCACCAAAGCTGACGAGAAATACACCAATCATAAGTAATTTCCATCCAATGGTTCATAATCTTTTCAAAACGATTTGGAACAAAATGAATTTTTGTCTTACTATTTTTTTGGTTTTCCAATACATGATCCGCAAGAGGTCGCATTTTTACAAACCATTGTTTCGATAAATATGGTTCAATCATGGTATCGGTTCGCTCCGAATGACCAACCGCATGTGTCATTTTCTTAACGGCAACTAAAAGACCCAACCGATTTAATTCATCAACCACAGCTTGGCGGCATTGAAACCGATCCATTCCTTGATATTTACCAGCGTTCTCATTCATCGATCCATCGGGATTCATGACAATAACTCTTTCCAGATGATGGCGATTTCCCACTTCAAAATCATTCGGATCATGTGCCGGCGTAATCTTTACAACCCCTGTTCCAAAGGTAGGATCCGCATGTTCATCACCAACAATAGGTATTTTTTTATTGACAAGAGGCAATATGACATACTTACCAATCAAATCTCGATATCGCTCATCCGCTGGATGAACTGCCACGGCGGTATCACCAAACAACGTTTCAGGACGTGTAGTTGCAACTTCTAAATAACGATCCTCCCCATCTACCATATATTTGATATGATAAAAAGCACTTTCGACATCTTTATAAATGACTTCTTCATTGGATAAAGCCGTCATGGCAACAGGATCCCAGTTAATAATTCTCTCTCCTCGATAAATCAAGCCCTTATGATAAAGGGTAACAAACACATAACGAACCGCTTTACTTAAGCCTTCATCCAAAGTAAAACGTTCTTTGCTATAATCGAGACTTAACCCCAACACTTTCCATTGATTATGAATATTCTTGGCATACTCCTCTTTCCAAGCCCAAGCATGCTTCAACCACTCTTCTCTTGGTAATTGTCTTGGCGAAATCCCCATTTCCTTCAACTTTTTATCCACTTTCGCTTGTGTTGCAATTCCCGCATGATCCATACCTGGAAGCCATAAAGCATCATATCCATCCATTCTTTTATAACGAACGATAATATCTTGTAATGTCGTATCCCAAGCATGCCCCAAATGAAGAATTCCCGTGACATTTGGAGGTGGGATCACAATACAGAAAGGCTCTTTGGAACGATCTTTCCCCGATGCAAAATAACCACCTTCTAGCCACTTTTCATAACGACCTCTTTCTACTTGTTTACTATCATATTTCTTCGCTAACATATAACTCCTCCTCAAAATAAAAACTCGCTTCCTTGATAAGGACGAGTTTTCAACACGCGGTACCACCTTATTTTATTCTAAAACGAATACCCTTAAAGTGTTAACGCCACCAACGTTATTTTTTACTAATTTCAAAAATAAAGCTCCCTTGCGACCTTCCAAAGAAACAAGTGTTATTTCCACCCACCATAACATCTCTATCTTTCTTTTTCTTTGTACTCCTCAAGTTCATCGCTATTAGTTGTATTATATGATTTCTTTTTTCTTTTGTAAAGATTTTTTGCGATAAAAGTAAATTCCAGTACCAATGAGTCCTAATAAAACGATACTACCCGTAACGATTCCTACAATCAAAAGGGTATGATCTTCTTTTTCTGCCGTTAAATGAATTTCATAAATACGATTTTCACCATTTTCCGCTGTCACGACGATACGTACGATGCTACCATCGTGCAACTCTTGATTACCAATGATTTGAATTTGTGCTTTGTTGCTCTCCGGAACGACATCGATCAATAATTGTGAAAAATCCGTCGTATGTAGTGTGTAAACTAACTGATCTTTATCGAATGACAAGTCATATCCACCGATGGTCAAAGACTGTAAATAATTGTTGCTATCTAAAGTAACAGATCCCTCTTCCAATCGAGTAATATCAAACGTATAAATATTTTCTGTTCCATCGCCAGCAAAGACGGACAACGAATACTGATTCGCTCCCACTTGTAAATCAATTCCTTCCGGAATGGTTACTGTTGCAACAGGATCCATCAGTTCATAAGATACTACTTCAAATCGGTTCACTTCATAAGGAACTTCTAACACATAATTATTTTGATCAGGATCAAATGTAAAATGTCCCAAATTAGCAATTAACATCTGTAAACGATTTTCGGTGTGAGAAGTTACATCTTCTACTCTTACCACATGAATGGTATAAGTAGATTCACTTCCATCTTGGGCGCGAACCTTTACTTCAATATCATTACTTTCATCTGTCAAAGAAACCGCTCTGTCTACCCCATAACCATCGACAAAGATGGCATTTGTGGCATCGGCCAACATACCATAGACCATAACTTCCGTAACATGCATTGGAACATATGCCGTATATTCATAAACATGACTAGAAAAGCTAGGATCCATCGTCCCTTCCGATAAAAACAAATCAGAAAGTTGATTATTATTAGAAGCGATCCGGAAAGAATGGGTCGAATCTAAATCGGTTTGCCCATCGCCAGATTTTATATCCGTAAATGTTACATCGACCCATTGTCCGACTCCTTCCGCCTTAGTTCGAAAATGAATTTTCATCGTATCATAAAGACGAGAATCACTTGCTTCACTATCAATCGTATATTGCGTATGGTCTTCACTTACAGCAAAATGCCAATAATCCGGCGTTTCGACAGATACAAATTCCAACAAATTAGGATCATATTCGATACGAAACTCCGCATGGGTAGAAGTCGTAGAAACTTGAACATCAAATATAATTTCATCGCCCGCTACTACAACATCATCTGAAGAAACGTTAACAGAAGGTACCACATAAATAAACGGATCAACTGGAGCCAGAGGATCATTGACCGCTGAAACTGGCATGATGAAACACTGTAAAACAATCAGGATTCCTATCAAAAACTTTAATTTTTTTTTCATAAATTCCTCCTATTGCCACCAGTATGTGTATCCGGAAACAGAACGTTGACAGGTAAACGAATGCTGTGAAACGGTTCCATTCACAACACGATTATCTGTTAGAGTCGCACCACTGGCAGTAGCCCAAGCACTAAATCCAGGACAAACAGATCCACCACTCGTATAGGTTGCGCCAACATTGGAAGCACCACACGTGACCGTCTTTGGAAAATTGCCATTGATACTACCACAAGTTGCAATATTCATATAACCATTACTAAACTGTCCTTGCATTGCCGCTGGGGCACCTTGTGGACTCCAAGCATAAGAATAAAGCGTATCGTGTACGACACATCGCCTCGTCACACCATTACAAGTGTTCGTTTGGTTTAATTGAGATGCGCTACATGCCGTTCCAGCGGCAATTGGCGTACAACAAGAACCTGTCGTACAAGAAGCTGTTTTCGAACTACTCCGATTGCCCGCGGCATCGACAGCATAAACGGTCGCTGTATAAGTCGTTCCACACTGTGGATTAAAACGATTCCCACTACTACCATTCACTGAATAATAAATTGTTGGACTACCATTATTATCAGAAGCAGAAGCTGTAACAGTTCCACTACTACAATTAATTGAAACATTATTTACCGTTGGCGCACTGATATCAATTTTAACCGTCGCACTTGGACAAGTTGTACAATGCCCTACTTCATTACAAACAGAACCCGGAGAATAACTACCATTATAGTTTTGGCCAGAGAACGTACGGGTAGCATTACCAGTACAATCACTATAAGAATTACTACAAACCCCCGTCAAAGTAACACTTGTTTTCCAAGAAGAACTACCTCCCGTCGTATTACATGATGGATAGGTATTATCGATCATAACGCGAGTAGAACCACAAGAAGTACTATTTCCGGCATTGTCATAAACCGTACCCGGAGATACATAACGACTGCCATTAGAAGAAGTGGTTTGGGATACATTGCCGGTACAACCCGATTGCCCCGTTTCTCCTCCACAAGTACCACGAACGGTGACACTACCAGTGGTCCAACTGCTATTACCACCCGATACACTGCAACTTGGCGGATCTTTATCAAATTTTACTTGTGCAGTACCACAATAAGTAGAATTTCCTGCATAATCATAAACATAGCCCGGTGAATAGTATCCATTATAGACATTACCACTACCTGAAAAACTACGATAAGCATTTCCCGTACAACCAGAACCCGAATCATGACACGTACCAGTGATAGAAACGGTTTGATTCGTCCAACTACTGTTACCACCAGAAACCGTACAAGTAGGATTGGTTTTATCGATTTTGACATTGTAACTAACAACACTACTACGGTTATTATCCCCATCTACGGCCCTTACTTGTACTGTTTCATCCATATCCGTGGTAAACGTCCAATGATTCCCTTCGACATATGTCCAACGAGTACCACCATCGGTCGAATATTCATATCCAACGATACCAGCCATATAAGGATCGGTAGCATGAAATTCTTGATAGACATTTTGATTGGTCCAATCATAGTCATAACTACTACCATTGCTATCGTTAAACTTTACCGCATAATCCGTAATTCGAAAACTAGAATTGACACCACAACAACCACTAGGTGCATCTTCCGTTTCATGAATAATTTCCCCGGTCGATTGATCGCGACACGTTAAATAATACTCATAACGGAAATTGCTACGACTACCATTGATCGGATATGCCAAAATAAAACCCTTTGTTTCACTATCTTGATCCAAATTACAAGTAATATCCTCTTCGTGGATCAACTGTTCATCTAATAATCTCTGATAAGGAACTTTATAACAAGAACACTCTCCCTGTTCCTCTTGAAAACTATCCCCATACTGATCCACATAAGCATCCATGGCCTCTTCGACAATCGTTTCATGATAAGAATATTTGCTTCTTTTTTGGCTTTCTAAAAGTCTCGCCACCGACGGAATCATTATTCCCAATATAATCCCAACAATGACCAATACCGCCAAAAGCTCAATCAACGTAAAACCATGTTTTTTCGAAAACCTTTTGATTCTCTCCATCATTCTTTCACCTACTCTATGATAAAAATATTGTACCATATTCTAAAAGTAAAAGAAAGCGCAAAAAAAAGAATTGGAATAAAGCACCAATTCTCATACTCTGGTTTTCTAATACGTGATTACTTCTAACGTCGTATCTTTGACAGAATCTTCCATTCCTTCAGGAACCACAATCGTATCCGGATCTCCATCGGAAATATATCTTGTTTTTTCTAACGAAGTAAAAACCATTGCAATATCAAACTCCTCGCCATCATTATCATATGCTCTTACTCGTTTCAAAAACGTCGGATCGAAATTTTTAGAAAAAGGACTGACTTCACTATCCCATCCAACACGGAGAGCAGCTTCTGTTTGATAAGTATAACCATCAATCTCACCATGCATAATATGAGAAAAATTAACATGACTCTTCTTATAAGGAGACCCATAAGGAAGGGCCACAATCGGCACATATTTGCCTGGAATGATAGCATCCAATTGTTGATAAACTTTACCCACCGCCGTCGTTGCTTCACTCTCACTGATTTTGGTAAAATCCGGATGCGTCGTCGTATGATTACCAACATCGTAACCATGATCCACCAACCACTTTAAAATCTCTTCATTATACTCTTTTTGCTGGAATAATCCAGAATTGACAAAGAACGTTGCCGTCACTTGAAAATCCGGATATTTTTCTTTCAACTCTTCTAAAATACCCACCGCACAATTAGGATCGATTTGTAAGGATCCATCTTCATTTCTTCCCAACACTTTAAAATTATCATCCCGTCCATCATCAAAGGTGAGTACAATAGGACTTTTTCCAAGGGGAACATCAATATTGCCATGAACATAGTCGATTAAGCGAACCATCCGATATCCCGATTGATAGTAGAATTCCAAGTCTTCACGGAACGCTTCCGCGGTACGATTGTATCCATCTTTATCGACATTTCCCCCAGTATACTTGGTCTCGTTACTTGCCATATCGATAATCCCATGATACATCATGATTGGTACTTTTCCAAGTTCATTGACATTGTTCTTTGCATATACTTCCTTCGGAACCTCACCAAGAGAAATGGTAACCGTAACCGTATCACCCTTTCGTAATTTGCTATCCATAGAGGGCGTATAGGAAATTACTTTGTCTTTTTCAACCGTCTTATCATAGCTTTCGATAAAAGTAATCTGTAACCCTTCTATCTTACCATATTCTTCGACTTCACTTTTGGTCATTCCTGTCAAATCCTTTAACGTAATAGCTCTCTCCTTGGGAAACAAAGTGACCAAAAAAAGAATCCCCAATAGTAATACCAGAAAGACACCACCCGTTAAAAAGATACGATTCCATTTTACTTTCCGTACTTTCATATCATTCACCTACTATCTATAGTATAGACGAAAAATCAAAAAAAATCTATCCAAAAAAAAGGAATCGCATACGTTATAGTAGGTGATATCTATGTTTCGAAATCATGGTTTTTTTTGCAGATGCGAATGCTGCAAATTAAAAAGAAGAAGCAACCCCTTCTTCTTAGCCATCCTCTATGGTCTTGCCATTATTACCTTTTATCAAGGCATATTGCTTTTATTTTTAGCGACCAAAGCCTTTATTTTTCTAATGATTTTAGAATTATTATTTCTGTTTCTGGCGATATTTTTCTTGGTACTTTAATACCATTTTTTCTACCTTCTTTAATCTTTTGATTTCTAAATAAATTTCTTTGGTTACCTCATACTCCTCTTTCTGAAAATAAAGTTTTCTAGGAATCGATAATAGGACAAACAACTGTAACATTTCACTTTCTAACAATGGATATTTCTGCATATACACTTCTAGTAAACTCATATAATCGAGACTACGATCATTTTCTTGATAAAAATAATAGAAATCATAAATTGGTAAATCTAAGGAAGCATGATCCCAACTGATGAAGCAAGAAACATTACTTTTTCGAAAATGATCGAGGGTGAGTCTATGATGCACCATCGCATATCGTTGTCGTTTACTATCCATCACTTGTTTTTGAAACCGTTCCAACATATCCTTACTAAGGAGTAACATATGATACAAAAAAGAAATGTGATAGAGTAATAAATATTCCCCTGGGGACATATAAACATTCCGTTCAAAGGCATCTTGTAACCCTTGATAATACTGAAACAGATAATCAATCTCCTGCGTTTTTTCCTCATAAAAAGCCTTGATAGAATCTAAATCGACTTCCTTATAAAAAGTCGTCTTATTATGAAGGAGACTCATGAAATAAATGAGATCTAAGGACCGTTGTTCCGTGGGATAAGTGACATCTTCCAAATAAGGATAGACCTCATAATCCTCTGTTTCATATAAAAGTTCTGGATAATAAGAAAAACTTCGTGATGAAAGATAAGAATATAATTCTTTTTTATCACGAAATTTTTTCTTGATGACCAAGCATTTCTTGTCACTTTCCACAATCGTTACATTTTTTAATAACGTATATTTGGTCGGAGTGATACCAAAATGCCTACAGATTTCTTTTATGGATGACATGTGTTTTTACTCGGAATAATCAATTTCATACCCGGTTGAAATTTACTCAAATCATTATAACTTTCCACTTCTTCCTTCGTTGTTTCATAACGATTTAAAACATCTTCTAATGTATCATTTTCTCGTACGATATAAATACGGTAAGTTGCAAACGTTTCTTCGGTATTTTCCAAAGCACTGAACAAAGATCCAACCGAAGATGTAGATGACATTTCTACCGTTTTTATATCACTTTTCGCACTTTGCTTTGGACTCACTGATAGATCGACGCCCTCTTCTGGTATGACGACGGGCACCTTCTCTACTTCTTGTTTTTCCGCAAGATTTGGAAGTTCTCCCCCATCATCGATCGGTACAAAGCTATGGGTGTCGCGATTTTTCTCTAAATGACTTTGAATGACATCGATATCTGTAGAAAGTCGTGTATCTTCTGTTTCCTTTGACATATCCAAAGTCATCTCTCTCGATAACTCCTCTTGCTTTTCTCTTAAGCCAACCAACGATATTTCGGCATGAATACCCAAAATATTATCATTGATAATTTCATAATAGAAATCGGATATTTCGATTGTCAAATCACTCGTATCATATTTTTCATCCAGTTCTATCGAAACCGGTATCAATTCATGGATTTCTTCCGTAATGGTACTCGCCTCAGTCATTTTATAAGCACCCGTTACAATGAGATTTCCTTCGATTGTCAAATCATCGATCAACTGAAGCGAATGTTCGACATTTAATTCGACCATTTCACCAATCATCGTTCGAAAAGGAATTTCCTTCGATACTGGTATTACCTTTTTCATTTCATCACCTTTCCTTCTACCCCATTATATGAAGCAGGAAAAAAAGATATGAGAAAAGAAAAAACATTTCCAATTCTTTAGAAATGTTTCTCCATCTATCCTAAGGGAAGTTGTAATAACTTTTCATCCTCCGCTTGTTTTTTGTTTTTGTGAAACAAAGCATGATAAATATCTTGATAACGATCTACGAGATAAAAAGAGATATCTTGTTTCACTTCATTTGGAATTTCATCCAAATCTTTTTCATTGTCACGAGGAATAAAGATTTTACGAATACCACCACGATGAGCCCCAATCACTTTTTCTTTTAATCCCCCGATCGGCAAAACTTTGCCACGTAACGTCATCTCACCCGTCATTCCAACCGTCGTTGCAATTCTTTTGCCCGTAAAAAGAGAAATCAAAGTCGTTGTTAAAGTAACACCTGCACTCGGTCCATCTTTAGGAACCGCCCCTTCTGGCACATGAATATGAATATTTTTCCCTTCTAATTTTGAAAGATCAATGCCATAGATATCAGCATGGCTCTTGATATAAGAAAGAGAAATCATCGCCGACTCCTTCATCACATCACCCAAGGATCCCGTTAAAATCAACTCTCCCTTGCCCGGATAAAATGTCGCTTCGATTGGCAAAATATCACCACCGAACACCGTATAAGCAAGACCATTGACAACACCAATACTACCAATCGTATCACTCTCATTAAAATGATAACGAGATTTTCCAAGATAGTGTTCTAGATTATAATTTTGAATCAAAACAGGGCTCTTATCTTTCGTTAAGATCCGTGATTTTACAATCTTTCGTAAAATACTTGCTAACATCCGTTCCAATTCTCGAACTCCTGCTTCTTTGGTATAATTCCGAATTAAAGTCAAGAATACATCATCATCAAAAACAATATCTTCTTTTTTTAAACCATGCTCTTTTAACTGTTTCGGTAGTAAATGCTGTTTACAAATTTCTTGTTTTTCATATTCGGTATAAGAAGAAAGTTCGACAATTTCCAAACGATCCCTTAACGCTTCTGGAATTTGTTCCAAATAATTGGCTGTCGTAATAAACATCACTTTCGATAAATCGTATTCTTCTTCGATGTAATGATCGACAAAACTACTATTTTGTTCCGGATCCAACACTTCTAGTAAACTACTCGCAGGATCCCCTTTGATATCTTTTGTCATCTTGTCAATTTCATCGATAATAAAGACAGGATTGATCGTTCCAGCCTTTTTCATTCCTTGAATAATAAGACCTGGAGCAGAACCAATATAAGTACGACGATGACCAATGACCTCCGCTTCATCATGAACTCCACCGACAGATATTTTTGTACATTTACGCCCTAACGCAACCGCAATACTTTTGGCAAGCGTCGTTTTACCAACTCCAGGAGGACCGACCAAGCAAAGAATCGGACTACGTAAACGATGCGTATTTTGATTGACCGCCAAATACTCTAAAATACGTTCTTTCACTTGATCTAATCCCGCATGAGTTTCATCTAATCTTTTTTTCACCAACGAAAGATCATTACAATCTTTCGTTTTCTTCGACCATGGAAGTTGCATCAACCAATCGATATAATTTTTGATCATCCCCAATTCAGGAGAATTCATATTCATCGATTCATAGCGCGATAACTCCAACAATAAACGATTACGAACGGCATCAGGAAAAGACATCTTCTCTATTTTTCCACGCAACAAATCAACTTCCGTATCTTTATCGTTAGTATCCCCTAATTCTTTACGAATCCATTGGATCTTTTCCCGTAAAAAATATTCCCGTTGTGTCTTCTCCATTTCCTTGGCAATCTTCTTTTCAATTTCTTGTTCATATTCCATCAAAAGCGAAGCATTATGCATTTCTTGTAATAACACTTCCGCCCTCTTCGTTGGATCTACTTCGTATAAAAATGTAAGTTGTTTTGGAAATTTCGTTAACACCGATAACGCAATCATATCTGTAAATTGATCTAGTGATGTCACATTCGCTAATCCTGATAAATTAGCGTGATTCAAATATGAGGAAACATGCAAACAAAGATCCAATTCTTTACGAAGCGTATCTAGATAAGCCTCTTCCCTCACCGCATCAAGAGGAGGAATTGTAACATCCGTAACCTCGGCTTCAAACAAATCTTCTTCTTTTGTCGAATGACAAATCACAACTCGCTTGATTCCTTCTAAAATAGCCCTTGTTTTTCCATTTGGCATATCCATTTTTAACTTAATTTTCGCAAGCACCCCAAGCTCTGGAAGTTCTAACACTTCCGGATCCTCTTCCAAGGGATCACGCGGTACAACGACGACAATCTCATTATCATAATAAGCTTCTGAGAGCGAAAACAACTGTTTCGTCAGCAAATCATCAAATTCCAAACGAAGTTCTGTCGAAGGAAATAACACCATATTCCGAAGTAACAAAACAGGTAAACTTTGCCTCATCCAAACATCTCCTCTCCATCAAAACTTTCTTTTTATTATAACTTCCTCCGCCTACTTTTTCAATCGAATCAAGTAAATTTTCTATTTTTTAGCATAGAAAAAAGACGATATCTCGTCTTTTATTCACACGTATATCCTTGTCCTTCTAACATCGTTTTGGCATCTTCCAAAGTACCAGCCCCACTGGTGATATCGTAACTTTCTTTTTCTTCTTCTGTTAGTTTCGTAATATCACCATTCAAAGTAATCACCAACTTGTTATCTTCTCTACTCGTATCAATAGTAAAGCCATTTTTTCCATCATATTCTTCAAGAGATGCTTTTAATGTAGACTCTAACATATCGATCATCGATACATAAGTATCATC
>CANTWQ010000022.1 GCA_947853365.1 uncultured Bacilli bacterium | reverse complement strand
AACTAGAATTATCAATCCTTTATTAGATAAAAGTGATATTGTAGATGATACCTATATTTTAGATGTATATGCCAAAGAAAAAGGAGAAATGAAAGATGAACGGTAAAGAGTTTTTAAAAGCAGTGGATTTAATTGAAAAAGAAAAAGCAATTCCAAGAGATGAAGTATTTACGTTTATGGAGCAAGCGTTAACTGCAGCTTACAAAAAGAATTATGGGGCAACGAATGTAAAAGTTGTCATTAACAAAGATACGGGTGATATTCATGTCTATTCGTATTTGACGATTGTTCCCGATGAAAAGGAACATATGGATTATGATGAATTAAATGAAAATCCAGAATTGGATGAAGAAGGAAATCCAATCGAAGTGTTAGAGTTTGATCCGGAATTAGAAATCACTTTAAGTGAAGCATTAAAACGAGATAAACTTGCCGAAGTAGGAGGTACAATCGATACCGAAGTAACACCAAAAGATTTTGGACGTGTTGCAACATCGACTGCCAAACAAGTGTTGATTCAAAAAATAAGAGAAGCTGAAAAGAATTCGATTATGCAAGAATTTGGTGATAAACAAGATGAGTTGATGATTGGAACGGTAGAACTAGAAGATACGGATAACTACTTTGTCAATCTCGGTAGAAGCAATGGTATTTTACCGAAGAAAGAATGTATTCCTGGTGAAAAGATCGAAATGGGGAAACAGATTAAAGTTTATGTCAGCAAAGTAGATTGTTCGGGAAAAGGCATTTTGATTTTATTGTCGAGAAGACATTATGGTTTTGTCAAACGTCTATTTGAATTAGAAATTCCCGAAATTAACGATGGAACAGTCATGATCTATAGTATAGCTCGGGAAGCAGGGGTACGTAGTAAAGTTGCAGTCTATTCTGAAAAAATCAATGTCGATCCAATCGGTGCTTGTATTGGTGAAAAGGGAAGTCGAATTGCCCGTATTATTACCGAACTCAATGGTGAAAAGTTAGATGTGGTCAAGTACGATAAAGATCCAGCTATCTTTATTGCCAATGCCTTAAGTCCAGCCAAAAACTTAACGGTATTAGTAACGGATCCGAAAAAACAAGAAGCCATCGTCGTTGCGGACAAAGATAATTTCTCTTTGGCAATTGGTAAAAAAGGATTAAATGCCCGTCTTGCGTCTCGCTTAACGCATTATAACAAATTAGAAATCAAAACGATTGAGCAAGCCAAAGAAATGGGAATTCATATTAAAGCAGGAAACGAATAATGTTTGAAATTAAAAAATATGATTATCTCGATACACCCAAGGGTTATCAAGGGGTTGTCGATCCCAAAGGTAATTTCTATGCCTTAAATACAAATGATAACTTAAATACCAATCATGAAACAATAATCAAAAGTTTTGCCTTTCGGTATTTACAGAAAGATTTAACGAGATATCCCTTTTTGTTGCATGATGAGAGGCGGGAATGGTATTTTTCCAGCAATCATCAGACATTCTTCTATCGTGAAATATTAGTAGATTTTCTAGGCTTTTGTTCGTATGATGGGTTGTTTGGAAAAAGGGCTGTTATTACTTTTCCAAGAAGTGATATTGCCAATCGGCAAATAACCAAAGAACAGATCGATACTTTGATTACTCTAGTAGAGAAAAATCACAATGATCTTCGATCATTAGAAAGCCTATTCCAAAGCCTCGATCATGCACCACAAGAACTAATTTATGAAAGTGAAGTAGAAAGACCAAAATCAAAGGTAAGGAGGTTCCTATGAAAGTAAAAAAAGTACCGATGCGTACTTGTGTTGTAACCAAAGAAAAATATCCCAAAAAGGAATTGTTACGCATTGTAAGAACGCCTGAAGGAACAATTGAAATTGATGTAACTGGCAAGAAAAATGGCCATGGTGCATATATTAAGAAAGATCTAAGTGTATTAGAACGTGCGAAGAAGACCAAAATATTAGAAAGATATTTAGAAGCTTCTATTCCAGAAGAAATTTATGATACCTTAGGAAAAATGATGTAAAATAAGAAAAGAAAGTAGGTGGGAGTTATGATGAGTGTATTAGAATATGCAACCGACGTTTCAAAAGATGTCGAGGAAATTCTGGCTCTTTGTCATAAATTAAAGATTGAAGTAGAAAGTGAAGATGCGATTCTATCGGAAGATGATATTATTCTTTTGGATAATGAATTGCAAGACCAAGAAGACTATGTCGATGAAGAGTTTTTGGAAAAAGCAATGCTAGAAGATAAGGCGGAAGATTTAGCTAACGATTTACATATTCCCAATCGTCATGAAGGAAAAAAGGAAAAACGCAAAAAAGCACCCCTAAAGCCAGAAAAAAAGGATAACTTTTTAAACGATAAAAAAGCAATCTACAAACATCGTGAAAAATTAAAGACCAACCAAGATGAAGTACAAGATGATATTGTCTTATATCACGAGGGAATGACTGTTGCGGATATTGCCTCATTATTAGATGTCATGCCAAGTGAACTGATCAAAAAATTGATGCAATTAGGAATTATGGCAACGTTAAACCAGCCAGTAGCCTATGATGTGGCAGAATTGCTTGTCCTAGACTATAATAAAACCTTAAAAAGGGAAGAAACCGCGGATATTTCTAATTTTGAACAGTATGAAATCATCGACCAAGAAAGTGATTTGGAAGAAAGACCTCCGGTTGTTACCGTCATGGGGCATGTCGATCATGGAAAAACTTCGCTTTTGGATTATATCCGACATACGGATGTCGTACAAGGGGAAGCTGGAGGGATTACCCAGGCCATCGGTGCTTATCAGATTACTTATAAAGATAAAAAATTGACTTTTATTGATACGCCTGGACATGAAGCATTTACCGAGATGCGTGCAAGGGGAGCCAGCGTAACGGATATAGTTATCATTATCGTGGCAGCGGATGATGGTGTCATGCCTCAAACCAAAGAAGCGATCGACCATGCCAAAGCAGCCAATGTACCAATTGTTGTTGCTGTCAACAAAATCGATAAACCAAATGCCAATATCGATCGTGTTATGACAGAACTAGTAGAGAATGGATTAACACCAGAAGAATGGGGTGGAGATATTATTGTAAGTAAGATCTCTGCCAAAACAGGCGCTGGCATCGACGAACTATTAGATACCATTCTGTTAGTGGCTGAAATGAAAGAATTAACGGCCAATCCCCATCGCTATGCAACAGGAACAGTCATCGAATCACGTATCGATAAACAAATTGGAAATGTTGCATCACTTTTGATTCAAAATGGAACCCTTCGTTTAGGAGATCCCATCGTTGTTGGTACTTCTTACGGAAAGGTGCGTACTTTAAAAAATGATAAAGGACAAAATATTGTCGAAGCCTTACCATCAACTCCTGTTGAAATTACAGGTTTAACCGATTTACCATCGGCAGGCGATAAATTTATGGCCTTTGAAACCGAAAAACAAGCACGTAGTGTTTCGGAAGAAAGAAAATTAAGAGCCAAAGAACAAGATACCAATAAATCAGGAATGAGCTTAGAAGAATTATTTAGTGCCATCAAAGAAGGTGTCAAAGAAATCAATGTGGTTTTAAAAGCCGATGTCAATGGTAGTCAAGAAGCCGTCAAAAATGCCTTACAAAAAATCGAAGTAGAAGATGTGAGAATTAACATCATTCGCTCGAGTGTTGGTACCATTACTGAAAGCGACGTTGTTTTGGCCAAAGCAAGTAATGCTATTATTATTGGCTTCAATGTAAGACCGAATCATATTGTCCAAGAAATGGCCAAAGAAAATAACGTTGAAATTCGTCTTTATAATATTATTTACAAAGTAGTAGAAGATATGGAACAAGCCATGAAAGGAATGCTAGAACCAATCTATGAAGAAAAAATATTAGGAACCGCGGAAATTAGACAGATTTTCAAATTCTCTAAAGTAGGAAATATTGCTGGAAGTCACGTGGTAAATGGTATCATTCGAAACGGAAGCGATGCACGCATCATCCGTGATGGTATCGTCATCTACACGGGCAAAATCAAATCTGTCCAACACGAAAAAGATCAAGTCAAAGAAATCGGCAAAGGTAACGATTGTGGTATTACTTTTGAAAACTTCCAAGATATCAAAGAAAACGATGTAGTTGAATGCTTTGAAATGGTCGAAATCAAGCGTTAAAGACAAATCAATGATTTGTCTTTTTATGTACTTATTTTCCAAAACGTCATAAAAATGTAAAGTTTTGGAAAACAAATTCCAAAACTTGACTTTTCTTGTTTTTTTGTTGTATTATAATCTCATAAGCAGTATAGTAAAAGAAAAAAATGAGAAAGATTGGTGAATAAAAATGGTGGAAAGAACAGAATATTTAGATACATTAAAACGCTGGAAAGATAAAAATGTCATTAAAGTAATTACGGGAATTAGAAGGTGTGGTAAATCAACTTTATTTGATTTATTTATCACTTATTTAAAAGAGAATGGAGTTTCTGATCATCAAATTATAAAAATAAATTTAGAAGATGCAGATTATGATTTTCAGAATTATAAAGAGCTATATCGTTATATTAGTCAAAAAATTACAAATAATGAAAAATATTATGTCTTTCTAGATGAAGTCCAAAATGTCCCACAATTTCAAAAGGCTGTGGATAGTTTATATATCAAAGAAAATGTCGATGTTTATATCACAGGATCTAATGCCTATCTTTTGTCGGGAGAACTTGCGACCTTGTTGTCTGGTAGATATATAGAAGTGAAGATGTTGCCATTATCGTTCAAAGAATATAGAAGTGCTTTTCCTGATATGGAACTCCAGCCCTTGTTTTTAAACTATATGAAAAATGGGGGAATGCCTGGGAATATAGAGATTTTAAAATCTAATCCCAATGACCTAGATCAATATTTAGACGGCATTTTTTCCACAATCGTCTATAAAGATATCATGTCAAGAAACAGTATTAGCGATAAAATACTATTAGAAAACATCTTAAAATTCATTTTCGATTGTATTGGAAGCAGTGTATCGACTAAGAAAATTAGTGATACGTTAACAAGCAAAGGAACTTCTATCAGTAATCATACTGTCGAAAAATATATCACCGCTTTTGTAGACAGTTTTTTAATCTACAAAGCAGAAAGATTTGATGTGAAAGGAAAAAGTCTCTTGGCTCGAGACTATAAATATTATGCTGTAGATACAGGCTTACGTAGTTACCTTCTTGGCAAAAAAGCAGATAGTGACATGGGTCATATCTTGGAGAATATTGTTTATTTAGAACTTTTAAGACGAGGATATAAAGTATATGTTGGAAAAGTTGATGAATTAGAAGTGGATTTTGTTGCTGAAAACAGAGAAGGTTTGAAATATTATCAGGTAGCATTAACTTTACGTGATGATAAAGTTTTACAAAGAGAATTAAAATCGTTACAAAAAACAGGAGATCACTACCCTAAATATTTATTGACTCTAGACATGGATTTAGAAGCAGATTATAATGGAATCACAAAAGTAAATGTCATTGATTGGTTATTAAACGAAAAAAACAAATGGTAAGAAAATAAAATATTTGCTTCTTTTACTTTCCATGACGAAATTACTTGCAAATGCAAAGAAATTCGTCATAGAATACTGACAGAAAGGCACTATTTCTTATAAAATAATGATGAAAGTAAGTCGATTACATATGATAATTCAAAGAAATCATTATTTAGATAAATTAAAAAGTCGAGAGAATAACGGACTGATAAAGGTCATTACCGGATTGCGACGCAGTGGGAAATCCTATTTATTATTTCGCTTATTTTATCAATATTTAAGAGAAAAAGGGGTGGAAGATACCCATATTATATGCTAGAGTTTATCAAAAGTCAGATTTCGACGATCAAATATACTATCTTTTGTTAGATGAAGTGCAGTATTTAAATCGTTTTGAAGAAGTATGAAATCGTTTGATGCATGTTCCAAATCTTGACATTTATGTTACAGGAAGCAATTCAAAGTTTTTATCATCGGAAGTTATTACGGAATTTCGTGGAAGAGGAGATGAAATTCCCGTTTATCCACTTAGCTTTCAAGAATACATGTCAGTCTATGAAGGGAGTGTAGAAGAAGGATGGGATGACTATGTAAATTATGGTGGAATGCCACTTGTCCTATCCTATCAAACCCCAACGGAAAAAGCCAATTATTTGACTTCGTTATTTGATAAAGTATATTTATCAGATTTTGTAGAACGTCATAACGTGAAAAACAAAATAGAATTGGATGAGCTCCTTGATGTCTTGGCATCATCTATTGGTGCCCTCACCAATCCTTTAAAATTGTCTAAAACATTTAAAAGCGAGAAAAACAAAACGATTAGTGATAAAACTATCCATAGATATATTACTTATTTTGAAGATTCTTTCTTAATTACGAAAGCCAAACGATTTGATATTAAAGGGAAAAAGTACATCAATTCCCCGTATAAATATTATTTTGAAGATATTGGATTAAGAAATGCTCGCTTGAACTTTCGTCAAACGAAAGAAAATCATGTCATGGAAAACATTATTTATAATGAGTTAAAAATTCGTGGATATAACGTTGATGTTGGGATTGTAAGTACTTATGATAACAATAAAAATGGTCATAGGATATTGAAAAATTACGAAGTAGATTTTATTGCTACGCAAGGAAATAACAAATACTATATTCAATCTGCCTTTTCTATCGAAAATCCAGAAAAATTAGAACAAGAGAATAGATCTTTATTAAATATTAACGATTCTTTTCAAAAAATTATGATTGTCCGAAATAATATTAAGCCTCGTCGTGATGAGAATGGAATTATTACCATTGGTATTTATCATTTTCTGTTAGATGAAGATAGTTTGAATGTCTAAAAACGTATTGTTTGTTGGCTTCTTAAATCTGTGTTATAATAAATTGCAGAGGTGAGAAAAATGAATTTGAAAATCAAACGATATAATAGTACCTTTGAAAAAGAAATCAGTCAAATTCTCCAAACGGAAATCAAAGACGAAAGCATTCGCTTTGTAACCATTACAGGATGTGATATTTCAAGTGATTTAAGTTATTGTAAAGTGTATTTTACCATATTAGATGATAGTAAAAGTAAAGATATGGAAGAATCCCTCAATAATGCATCCTCTTTTATTCGCGGAGAACTATCAAAACGTGTTGAAATCCGCCATACGCCAGAACTGAAATTTATCTATGATACATCGATTCGTTATGGGGAACATATGGAAAAAAGAATTCAAGAAGTAAAAGAAATGGACAAACAAAAAAGCAACGATAATAAGTAGTCGTTGCTTTTCTATTCGGCATTTTGATAAGTTTTATGGTATTGGTATGGAAAAATCAATGATTGGTTACTTTTGTTGTTCCATTGCTCCATAGAATGATAAAGCATATCACCATGTTGTAACATAATAGAAGTACGCGCAATATCAATGGTTTTTCGTTTTCTGTTTTCCAAAAAGCATTCGGCAAAATAAGCTTTAAATCCGAGAGGATCAATTTCACCATGCGTACTTTCCATAAATTGTAACAAGTCCGAAACATAAAGCTGATGATCCTTTAACCCCAATAATTGAATAATTTTCCCTTCGATGCCAATTCGTTTAAGAGAAGTACGCATTCTGGTAGGGCTAGAACAATAATGGATTAAAAATTGTTTGATCAAAAACAAATTCATGTGTCGCTCTGTAAACTGTTTCTCATTTGGAAGCAATTGGTTTAAATATAAAACGCCAGTGGTTCTTGCCATCATTTGGGCAATTTGTTGATCTCTATAAGATTCTGAACACGATGGGCCAATGCTTTTTTCAAAACGATTGATACCTTCCAAAATACCAAATTCAAAGTCCTTTGTAGGACGGAGTACTGCTTCAATTTGTTCTTTTTTATAATTCATAAAAAATCCCCCTTTTTGAAAGAACGGACTTCATTATACCATAAATCGCTAAAAATTGCAAGCTTTGCTATTTTTTGATATGATGATTGTGTGGTGATGGAAAATGAATGGCTTTTTTTTAATTGATAAACCTAGCGGTATGACGAGTCGGGATGTGGTAAATATCATATCGAAAGCATACCATGAAAAAAAGACTGGTCATGCCGGGACGCTGGATCCTTTAGCGACAGGTGTTTTAATCGTGGCCATCGGCCGGGCGACCAAATTATTGCCTATATTAACCAATCACGATAAAACCTACCAGGTAACCGTACAAATAGGTAAATCAACCGATACCTTGGATATTACAGGAGAAGTACTAGAAACTTCGAATCAGACTTGTAGCAAAGAAAGAATCGAAGAAGCCTTGTCCCATTTTGTAGGAACTTATAATCAAGAGGTTCCAAAGTATTCGGCTGTATCCATCGCTGGAAAACGATTGTATCAATATGCCCGAGAAGGGAAAGAAATTGTCTTACCGTCACGCCAAGTTACGATTGATATGATCGATTTAAATGATTATCAAGAGCAAGAATTCACCTTTACCGTATCGGTATCCAAAGGAACCTATATAAGAAGTTTGGTAAGAGATATAGGAATCTTTTTAGCTTGTCCAATGACAATTTCAAAATTACGAAGATTAAAGCAAGGAAATGTTACAATCGATCAATGCATTTCTCTAGAAACAATAACAGATCGAAAACAAATACAATCCTATTCTGATCTTTTTTCGGAGATTCCTTGTTATGAAATCAAAGAAGAAGATTTGCTACGGGTAAAAAATGGCAATGCGATTCATAATCCTCATTTTAGGGGAAGGGTCTTTCTGACCCATCAAAAGAAAATTATAGCACTCTATAAAGAAAAAAAAGATCAATTGATATGTGAAGTAATGTTGGAGGTAAACAAATGAAAAAACTAAATGAGTTATATCCAGGAAGTCCTGAAATTCCAATTAAGCGTATTTCTATGAACTCCAAAGAAGTAGAGCCCGGGGATTTGTTTGTTTGTACCAAAGGAGTTACTGCTGACCGGCATGATTTTGTAGAACAAGCAATAGAACATGGTGCCGTTGCCATCGTTGCCAGTCGTAAATTGAATGTGTCAGTACCAGTTATATATGTCGAAGATACCAATCAGGAACTCGGTAAATTGATGGCTCGTTTTTGTGATCATCCAGAACAAAGTCTATTATTGATTGGGATTACTGGAACCAATGGCAAAACGACCGTTGCCCAGCTCATCCAAGATTTGTTAGGGAGAAATGATTGTGGTTATATTGGTACCAATGGCCTGATTTATGGCGAACATGAAGAAGCAATACGTAATACCACACCTGATGTTGACCGGATGTTTCCTTACTTAAAACAAATAAAAGATGCTGGCTGTACTTATGCCAGTATTGAAACTTCTTCGGAAGCTTTTTACCGACACCGATTAGATTTGTTTTCATTTACGAGGAGTATCTTAACCAATATTACCGAAGATCATCTGAACATTCATAAAACACTGGACAATTATATTGCCTGTAAATGTCAATTGTTTGAACAAACCAAGAAAGATGGAATCGCTATTTTAAATCTCGATGATCCTCACTATGAAATGGTTCGTTCCTGTTGCCATTCACAAGTACTAACTTACGGAACCAATCCCGATGCTACATTTTCCTTTGATCAAATAAAAAATGACCTGGATCATACGACATTTCACGTTCATTATCAAGGAAAAGACTATGTTTTAACCAGTCCTTTGGTGGGCACATTCAATGTCTATAATTTAGCCGCGGCCTTACTAACTTTGCTATCTTTTAATATGTCGATGGAAGAGGTAATCTCTCGTATTCCGCACATTCACCCACCCAAAGGACGTCTTGAGATGATAACTGCCCCTGCAGGATATCATATCATTTTAGACTATGCACATACAGTCGATGCTTTGCAAAAGCTATATGACTTTGTGTTATCGATTCCTCATCACCGAATCATTACTGTGACAGGAAGTGCCGGTGGAAGAGAAAAAGAAAAACGGCCCCAAATGGGACGCCTTGTTTTAGACCATTCCGATCATGTTATTTTTACCATGGATGATCCAAGAGAAGAAGATGTAAATCAAATTATTGATGATTTGGTATCCGCTTCCACCAAAACAAACTTCGAACGCATCATCGATCGACCAGAAGCCATTCAAAAAGCCATATCCATGGCTACCAAAGATGATATTGTCATGATTGTTGGTAAAGGACGAGATCCTTATATGGCCATTGGCAAAGAATATTTACCATATTCCGATGATGAAGAAATCAAAAAAGCACTTGCCAAATATTAGCAATTGCTTTTTTCTTGAAATCTTTTTTGGGATTGTTCTAATCGTTCGAGCGCTTCTTGCACAGGATGAAAATCTCCAACGATTACTTCGATATTTTGTAATTTTTTGTAATTCGTAAAGAAGTCTTTGATTTCTAACAAAGAATGATTTGGTAAATCATCTAAAGTTTCGTATCCGTTGTATCGCGGATCGACATTGTTGACCGCAATTAATTTCGTATCCTGAAAGCCACGATCGATGGTATCTAGATATCCAATAATCTTTGCTTCGACAATGCATCCAGGAAACGTTGGTTCACTCGTTAAAATCAAAATATCGATTGGGTCACCATCCATCTCTAAGGTTTGATCGACAAATCCATATTCTGCCGGATAAGTCATCGTCGAATATAGAACACGACTCAATCTCATTCTTCCACTTTTTCGATCGATTTCATATTTGTTTTTTGTTCCTGCTGGAATTTCGATCGTTGCATCTACAATTTGTTTCATTTCTTAACCTCCTAGTATCATTTTAACATATTTCACCATAGGAAAAACATATAAATCTAATGGGAGGATACTTATGTTATTTCAATTGTTTGAACTATTGCGAAACATATTTACATTTACGGCTTCTTATTCTAATCAAGTATTTCCGGATCCCTTAACCAAAGAAGAGGAAACTTTTTATATTGAAGAGATGCGCAAAGGTAGTAGAGAAGCTAGAAATCAACTCATTGAACATAATTTACGATTGGTTGCACACATTGTCAAAAAATTTGAACATAAGACGACGGATCAAGACGATTTAATATCGATTGGTACGATTGGTCTTATCAAAGGAGTCGATTCCTTTTCCAAAAGTCATGGAACAAGAATTACTACTTATTGTGCCAGATGCATCGAAAATGAAATTTTGATGTATTTTCGTGCCAACAATAAAAATAATAAAAATATTTCTCTAAATTCTTCCGTAGGTTTTGATAAAGATGGCAATGAAATCACGATCATGGATGTATTAAAAACCCCTTCACCTGATTTTATCGATGAAATACATAGAAAAGATAATATAACATTATTAAAAAAATATTTACACTTATTAACCAATCGGGAATTAGAAATTATTACTCGTCGTTATGGTCTCGATTCTACATGTGAAAAAACGCAAAAAGCCATTGCGAAAGAAATGAAAATTTCGCGAAGCTACGTCTCTCGCATTGAAAAACGCGCCTTAACGAAGATTTTAAGAGAATTTATCAAAGACGGAAATACTTTTCCCGAAGTATAGGTCCGTCTTTTTCTCTACTTTGATAGACAAAGAAACGAAAAAATGTTAGAATAATACGAAAAAGGGATGTGGTCATATGCAAGAAGAAGCACGTTTTGGAGTCTATGGATTCCCCGAAAACTTTTTGACTTCGTCGCTTGCTAAAAAGCGTTACCACATTTTTGCTTGGTTAAATGAGAAAAATTTACAGGCGATTGAATTGGAATGGACATATGGTATCAATATGAATCAAAAAAGAGCACAAAAGTATTATGAAGAAAGTATAACCCATGCTATCAAAATTATTTTACATGCGCCAAAAGATATTGATTTTATCCACTCGTCTAAAAGAGAACGGTCTATACATCAGTTAGAACGTGCGTATCGTTTGGCTGTTCAGCTTCATTGCCATGATGTGGTGGTATCTTTAGGATCATCTGTGAAAATGTGCTCTACAGAAGAAATCAAACAAGATTTGGTCACAATCCTTCAAACTCTTCAACAAAAATATCCCGATATTCGTATTCACCTAGAACCAGCCATGCGGAAAAGCGAATTCGGAAACTTGATCGAACTTCTCGATATTGCGAGTCGAGTGGACAGGGTGTATCCATGTATGGATCTACCTCGCTTACACGTGTGGAATGGATGTAACCTTATCTATCCAGAACGTATCATGCAATTATTTCGTCAAGTTGAACAAAGATTGGGAAAAAAGGCACTTTCCAATCTCATTGTTCACATTTGTCCGATTGCTTATGAAGGTGGAAAAATTTATCCGAAAACATTTGGTGAATTAAAATTAGGACAATTGTCTCTGTTCGATTCTAATGTAGAATATTTTCCAAAAGCAAGTGATTATGCCAAAGCTATCCTTCGTTTACAGATTACACCGACAACCATCAGTTGTACCACTGGTTCTGTGGAAGTTGGTGCGAAACGCTTGCGGGACAGTTACTTTTATCAACAACCATTTGTTAAGAAATAATCTCTCTTTTTGACGTTTATAACGATTTAGAGTATAATAGAAAAGAATAGAGAGGTTGTCCCATGAAAGAAAAAAGAAAAGTATTACAACATAAGTGGTGGATATGGTTTGGGGGAGGAGCTCTTCTTCTTTTACTTGCCCTCTTTCTCCTTTACTACTTTTTGTTTTTACCACATATCTATTTAAATGGTAGTAAGAAAGAAACGATTCTCTACCCAAATACTTATGAAGAACAAGGCGCATATTTAAAAAATGTTTTTGGAAAGATAGAGGGGAATATTACCATCGATGGAACAGTCAATAGTAGTAAAATAGGAAATTATACCATTACGTATTCTTATCGCCAAGGATTATTTCATAGAAAAGTAGAACGTATTGTTAGTATCACTGACAATGAAGCACCACAGCTAATATTAAATGGAGAATTAAAACAAACGGTATGCCCCAATAAACAATATGTAGAAGAGGGGTACACCGCTACCGATAACTATGATGGTGATATTACCAATTCAGTTCAAGTGAAAACACAAGGACCCAATATGATTTACGAAGTTGAAGATTCTTCTTCTAATAAAACAACGGCTATAAGAGAGATTACCTATGCGGATACGGAAGAGCCTACTATTACCCTAAAAGGAAGTACTACTACTTATGTTTTAGAGGGGGCTACTTACCAAGAACCTGGTTATACAGCAACAGACAATTGTGATGGAGATATTACTAGTACCGTAACTACAAGCGGTGAAGTAAATACCAATAGGGTAGGAACTTATACCTTAACTTACGAAGTCACAGATAGTTCTGGAAAAACGGCAACTGTGAAAAGAAATGTGAAAGTCATTTCCCAAAACGAAAGTGGTGCTGGGAAGGGTGTAATATATCTCACTTTTGATGATGGACCACATGCCACTTATACAGCCCAAATTTTAGATATTTTGAAAAAATACAATGTCAAAGCAACCTTTTTTGTAACCAAAGCCGGACCGGATTCTTTAATTAAACGCGCATATGACGAAGGTCATACCATCGGACTGCATACTTGGACGCATCAATATCAAACGGTTTATAAATCCGTTGAAAGTTATTTTCAAGATTTGGCCCAAATCTCTGATCGTGTCAAACGAATTACCGGGGAAGAATCTAAAATCATTCGGTTTCCCGGTGGAAGCTCTAACACCATCAGTAAAAAGTATCAAGTAGGAATTATGACCACTTTAACGAATGAAGTGTTAAATCGTGGATATCATTATTTTGATTGGAATATTTCAGCAGGAGATGCGGGTGAAACAACCGATCCACAAGTGGTATACCGAAATATCACGAAAAATCTTTCTAAAAACAGAAGTAATGTCGTTTTATGCCATGATATTAAATCTTGGACAGCTTCTGCCCTAGAATCAGTGATTCAATATGGTTTGGCAAATGGTTACACATTTCAAAAAATTACAATGGAAACACCAATGGTGAGGCAACACGTCAATAATTAATTTGAAAAAGGATTCCCAATACTTTATAATATAGCGCAAGGAGAAGTTATGAATTTAATTCCGGATCGATATGTTCCTTCTATTTTTGATATTCCATATCAACG
>CANTWQ010000021.1 GCA_947853365.1 uncultured Bacilli bacterium | reverse complement strand
AACATTTTTAATTTCAATATTATTCATTTACAATTCCTCCTCAAAAATCATTTTAAATAATTCGCTAATTTCTTCTTTAGAAATATTAGAAAGTTTAGATACTTCATAAATTTTTTCGATGTGATCCTGAATTTCTTTTAGTTTTTCTTCTTTAATTAAATCCAAATTTTTTGGTGATACATAACTTCCTTTTCCCTGTACTGTTTTTATAAAGCCAGATGCTTCTAATTCATCATAGGCACGTTTAACAGTCAAGAAACTTATTTTTAAATCATTAGCCAGACTTCTTACTGATGGTAGCATCTCGCCCTCTTTAAGTTCATTAGAAAATATTGCCTTTTTAATAGCATTTTCTATTTGCTCAAAAATTGGAAGTCCACTGCTATTTGTAATAATTATATTCATTTCTCACCTCACTGTTTCATCTGTTATGTTTTAATTATAACACTATATAACAGTTTGTCAATATTCTATTATAAAAAAAGAAAAACCACTAAATTAGTAGTTTATTCCATTTGATTAAAATTACTTTTAGGACAAATCACTTTTAAAATTTACAATCAAAAATGCTTATGGATATGATGCCTTTATCATCATAAGTTTTTGCATAACAAAAAAGAGCTCTATATAGAACTCTTCTATCTATCATTCCGTTCGACAAAACGATTGAATTTTTGAATGGTACTATTCGTTAAATTCGTGCGATTTAATTCGGTTACCAAAGCCTTTTGATCGCGCGTTAATTTTTCAGGAATCTGTACACGAATAATCACATACATATCTCCTTTTCTTCTCGTTGCACTAGAATCAATACCTTTGCCACGAAGACGTTGCTTATCTCCATCCTGACTACCAGCCGGAATGGTCAAATTGACATTTCCATAGAGTGTTGGAATTTCCTTTTTACATCCCAAAATGGCTTCTGTAAAGGTTACAGGGACTTCTAGATAAATATCTTCCTCTTCTCTGGCATAGAACTCATGTTCCCGTACCTGAAATTCGACATATAAGTCTCCATTTGGACCACCATTTTTACCAGCACTACCTTTTCCTGGCACACGAAGTCGGTTGCCTGTATCCACGCCTTTTGGTACATGAACGGTAATGGTTTTATCGCGACGAACACTACCTTTACCTCGACATTCAGAACACATCCGTTCATAAGTCTTTCCTAATCCATGACAAGTAGGACACGTTGTCTTGGTTAAGAAGGAACCAAGAATCGTTCGTTGTTCTTGGGTAATCGTTCCACTTCCATGACAAGTCTCACAAGTATGTTCACCAAAGCCACCTTTTCCGTCACAGACATCACAAGCCTCGGTTACCGTAACCTTCAAATCTTTATCACATCCATAAACCGCTTCATCAAATGTCAAGACAACGCGCATCAAAGTATCTTCTCCACGCTGTCTTCGACTACTTGATCGATTTCCTGTTCCAAATCCGAAGGCACTGCCAAACATGTTACCGAAAATGTCACCCAAATCTACATCTTCAAATCCACCAAATCCAGAGAAGCCTCCACTACCGCCAGCACCATGCATCTGATCGAATGCAGCATGACCAAATTGATCATATTGTCGCCGTTTATTTTCATCACTTAAAACACTATATGCTTCTTGTACTTCTTTAAACTTCTCCTCCGCATTGGCTTCTTTCGAAATATCCGGATGATATTTTTTGGCTAGTTTTCGGTAAGCGCTTTTAATCTCATCACTCGATGCTGTTTTAGAAATACCCAAAATCTCATAATAATCTTTTTTGTTCACTCTGATCACCTACCATAAATAAGAGAAAGATTCTAGACATCTAGAACTTTCTCCTGTTTTTTTATTTTTCTTCAAAGTCAGCATCTTGAACACCATCAGAAGAATTACCATGATCCGTATCGGTATGATTGTCTGCTTGCGCTTGGTTATTCTTTTGGACTTGTTCATATACTTTCGTTGCCAGAGCCATAGCTGTTTCTTGTAAGGCGTCTTTTTTCTTCTTGATATCCTCAATATCGCCTTTTTCTAAGGCGTCTTTTAATTCTTTCATTTCGCTTTCCGCTTTTTCAACATCTTTTTTATCTGCTTTGTCACCTAAGTCTTTGATTGCTTTTTCAGTTTGGAATATCAATTGTTCCGCATCATTTCTAAGATCTGCTGCTTCTTTCCGTTTCTTATCTTCCTCTTTGTTAGCTTCGGCTTCTTTTACCATCCGATCAACTTCTGCATCCGTTAATGTCGTTGAAGAGGTAATGGTAATCGATTGCTCTTTGTTCGTACCTAAATCTTTGGCTGTAACATTGACAATACCATTGGCATCGATATCAAATTTTACTTCAATTTGTGGAACACCACGTGGTGCTGCAGGGATACCTGTCAATTGGAAATTACCAAGTGTCTTATTATCGTTAGCCATTGGTCTTTCTCCTTGTAGAACATGAATATCTACCGCAGGTTGATTGTCAGCAGCAGTTGAGAACACTTGACTTTTTGAAGTTGGAATTGTCGTATTTCTAGGAATAAGAACGGTCATAACACCACCCATAGTTTCAATACCTAGAGATAATGGAGTAACATCCAACAATACGATATCATTCACTTCTCCAGTCAACACACCGCCTTGGATTGCTGCACCCATCGCAACAACTTCATCTGGATTCACTTCACGTGAAGGATCCATACCAAGTTCTTTTTTCACTAAATCATAAACCATTGGAATTCGTGTAGAACCTCCGACCAAAATAACTTTATCCAAATCTTTGGCAGTAATACCAGCATCTTTTAATGATCTATGTACAGGATCTAGTGTTGAGTCTACCAAATCACGAATCAAATCTTCAAATTTCGCACGCGTTAATGTCATATCCAAATGTAGTGGTCCATCTGGTCCTTGTGAAATAAATGGTGCCGAGATTTGTGTCGTTGACATACCAGACAAATCTTTCTTTGCCTTTTCAGAAATCTCTTTCAAACGTTGCATTGCAAGTTTATCTTTGGTTAAATCAATGCCATTTTCTTTCTTAAATTCACTGATTAAATAATCCATAATCCGGTTATCGAAATCATCACCACCAAGTTTATTATTACCAGCAGTTGATTTTACTTCGAAGACACCGTCACCAAGTTCTAGTACAGAAACATCGAACGTTCCTCCACCTAAGTCATAAACCAAAATTGTTTGATTTTTATCTTGTTTATCCAATCCATAAGCAAGCGCTGCAGCCGTTGGTTCATTGATAATACGTTCTACCTCAAGTCCAGCGATCTTACCTGCATTCTTCGTTGCCTGACGTTGTGCATCATTAAAGTACGCCGGAACAGTAATGACTGCTTTCGTTACTTTTTCGCCCAAATAACTTTCAGCATAATCTTTTAAATAAGACAAGATCATAGCAGAAATTTCTTCTGGGGTATATTTCTTTCCTTCGATTTCAACCTTGTAATCCGTTCCCATATGACGTTTAATGGAAGAAACCGTATTCTTATTGGTCAAAGCTTGCCGTTTTGCAGCATCACCAACAATTCTTTCACCGTTTTTAAAAGCTACAACAGATGGCGTTGTTCTTCCTCCTTCTGGATTTGGAATAACTTTTGCTTCGCCACCTTCTAGTACAGCTACACAACTATTGGTTGTACCTAAGTCAATACCTATAATTTTACTCATCTTTATCCTCTCCTTTATTTTCTTCTAATTCTTTTTGATTCACTTTTACTTTAGCTGCCCGAATGATCCGGTCCTTTAAACGATATCCTTTCATCAAGACATCTAATACGATGTTATCATCATATTCAGGATCGTTATCGGTCATTAAAGCTTCCATCGAATTCGGATCGAATTCTTTACCTAAACAGTCAATTTCTTCGACACCGAATTGTTTTAAAATTTCATTCATGTGGGCATACATCATTTTAAAGCCCGCTAGAAACTTCGAAAGCCCATCACTTAAATTATTATCATCTAACTGAATAGCTCTTTCAAAGTTATCTAAAACCGGTAAAAGTTCTAAAATCAAATCTTGATTGGCAAACTTCAACCGATTGGAAACTTCTTCATCCTTTCGCCTCCGATAGTTCACAAGTTCCGCTTGGGCAAGTAATACCTTGTTTTCCAATTCTTTCTTTTCTTCTTCTAGTTTCTTAATTTTTCCTTCCATTCCTTGATGCTTACAAGAATGATTTTTTTCTTTGTGATGATCATGTTGCGTATTTTTGTTTTCTTTTTTTTGGCATTCACAATTCTTTTTATTTGTCGTTTCTGTCTCCATGACTGCCTCCTTTTTTCTCATTCATATTGTCGCGAATATACTCTAATAATGTAATGACACGACTGTAATCCATTCGCTTCGGACCTACAATCGCGATGGTTCCTTCTTCTCCCGCGATATGATACGGAAGTTGAACGACCGCTACATCATCATCTATTTTATTCTCAGTTCCAATGTAGATGCTAATATCACGATCATTTTGTTCGATTTTATGCACGATTTCTTTATCGTCCATTTTGGCTAGAATGGATTTTATCTTATCAACGTTATTAAATTCCGGTTGCTCTAGCATATGATTTCGCCCAACCACATTGATGTTTTCTTTCTTAAAATCGTCAAATACTTGATAAAAGGCTTTATAAAGCAATTCATGCTCACGAACATATCTTGGAATAATCGGTTTGATTTCGAACTCCAATTTACTACTCACTTCATCTAATGGTGTGCCAACAATCAAATCGTTAATCAATTTTACCGTTTTTTGTACTTCTTCTAAAGATATTTGTGGTAATTCGATCATCTTATGTTCGACATGCCCCTGATCAGTAACCACGATTACAATCATTTGATTACCAATCGTTGGTACCACTTCGATTTGTTTCAATTTGTTTTCATGAGAAGCCTTTCCTAAAACGATCGAGGTATAATTGGTCATTTCCGAAATGATTTCCAAGCTTTGATTGAGACAGTCAGATAACTCCAAAGATTGATTATGGAAAATGATCTGTAATTTTAACATATCTTCGCCATTCATTTCTTTTAGTTCCATCAAATGATTGACATAATATCGATATCCTGCCTCACTCGGAATACGCCCAGATGAAGTATGTGTCTTTTCTAAGAGTCCTTCTTCTTCCAATCGTGCCATCTCTGCCCGAATCGTCGCACTCGAACAATGGAGTTCATTGCATAGTTGTTTAGAACCAATCGGACGCGCCGATTTGATATATTCTTGGACAATCAATTTTAATAATTGTTCTTGGCGATTGGTTAGCATCGTACACCTCCTAGCACTGCCTATCTTCAAGTGCTAATATCATTATATGACTTTTTTTAGCACTTGTCAACCACAGAGTGCTAAAAAATAGAACAAAAACAAAAGAAATTTTACCTACCTTACGGTAAGATATGTTTTTCTACTTCACAGAAACCTTTGATTTCACCATAGACCAATATTAGGTAGTCTCAACCTTAATCTTATTTGGCAAAATTTATATTGACAAGATGTTCCTAATTCACGCATATATTGTGTGAAACGCTCAAACATGATATGCACTACAGCATTGTAATCGCACCTCATACATCATATGACACATCGATCATTCCCATGGAGGATACTGAAATTCTTGATATTTTCATTTCTTGATCTTCTTTTCTTTTTTCTTTTCAAAAGTAAAAATAAGTAAAGCGATGACATCCGATTGCCGGATGGATCAATATTTTTTGTTTCTCATTTGGATAAATACGGAAGACATAACCTTTATATATTTTTATCTCTTGATGATTACTTTCCTATGACACAAAAAAGAAGCATTTGCTTCTAGTAATAAGCGTTAAACCGAATACCATTGCTATCGTGGGTACTGGTCGCCTGATTGACTAACGTAATCCAATTGATATTATCTTTGGATACCGTTAAAATATGATTGTTATAACTTCTTTCATCGCGATAACGATGCCATACTGCTACTTCATCTAAATCATATGTATCACCCAAATCAATAATGACACACTGATTGCTACCTGACAATATTTGGGTATAATTGCTATCCGTAATATCACCATCGGTAAGATAACTAGAACCATGATTACTCGAGGCACTGCTTGAGAGAGAAGCACTTTTTTGATAAGCAACATTGCTACCATCGGCAATGGCCTGTATTTCTACCCAATCGGCTGTACTTTCGATATTATTGCCGGAAATACAATCACGAATATAACGAATGTCGTTCAACTGACTGTTTTTTCGCTGTAATTCTGTGCCAACGTATTGAATGCTTGCCAAACCATTTCCTTCGTTTTCTCCAGAACGCATCTGACCTGCCAAAAAATATTTACCACTATAATGTAAAGTATTGTGAGAATGGACAATGGATGAGGTATCGTCCGTAATGGCATCGACACCGGCATAACCACTCATGAAAGAACTACCGCCACCAGCATAACCACGAATCGCGCAAGTCCCCGTGGCATCGGTCGGCTGATTTGTAGTCCCACTTTGACCACCACCGCCGCCGTAATAGCCACCGCCACCACCGAAGGCATCGTTACAATTTTGATTCGTCGAATCCGGAATCATTCCATCGCCACCATAACCAAATCCTCCAGGATTGGTACCACTACTACCACCGCTAATTTGGCTTCCACCACCACCAGCAATGCTACCACCAGTACTCGTATAACCGTCTACACCGATTAAAGTTCCACCATCACCACCACTGTAGAGATCATCCCCACTGGCTCCCCCTGCGGCTACCATAATGCGGCTCCGCAATGACAAATCATCGTTCCAGTTTCCGCGAACCAAACGCACATCACTCGCTCCGCCGCCACTTGCAAAACGATAAGTGAGAGGAGATGTAAAATAACCACCAAGCCCGCCACCATTAAAGGCAAGACTACTACATTCTAAATAATTACTACAACCACCATTTCCCCTTTCACCAAGATAGAAATAAAGTTGATCTCCAGCGTAGAGATAGATAATTCCCTCGGTATAAGCACCTTTTCCCGCAACACCAGTAATATCGCCACCAGAGCCTCTAGAACCCGATGCCCCCCATAATCGAATCCGATAATAGCCTTCCCGTCCTACCGTATATTCGCTCACATCTCCAGTATAGGTAAAAGTAGTTTCGGTACCATAACTAGCATTATTCAAATCATCTTTGATATGATCGATCAAATTAGAATTATTTTTACGTGTCGCAGACATGGTCGTTAATATCAAAACGAGAACCAATGTCGCTAAAGCCAAGACAGAATATAACATGACCGTAATGGCAAACCCTTTTTGATTCTTTTTCATAGCATCCACCTATTATCATTATAGTAAAATTTAGAAAAAAAAGCAAATAGGAATCAATCTGATTTTAAGCAAAACAAAGCAACATATTTAGAACCATATTTCTTTTCTTTGATGCGAATAAAACCAGGAACATCACAAGAAAAATAATTTTCTTCCATTTCCACGATAACAATCCCATCATTCGCCAACAAAGCATCTTCTCGCAAACGAACGAGAATAGAAGGTAAAATCTTTTTTTCATAAGGAGGATCCAAAAAAACAAGAGAAAACGTCAGTTTCTGTTCTTTCAATACCGTAAGCGCCCTTTGATAATCTAAAAGCATAAAAGTACAAAGATCTTGACAAGAAATCAAATCCGCCGTCTTCTTCATTTGCTTGATACATTTCGGATTATGATCGACAAAACAACAATGTTTGGCTCCGCGACTTAACGCTTCAAATCCAAGGGAACCACTACCAGCAAACAAATCTAAAATCAAACTATCGGGAACCTTCGCCTGAATCATCGAAAACATAGACTCTTTCACCCGATCCATCGTCGGTCTCGTTCCTTGCAAATGATATCCCGCAATCGTCCTGCCTTTAAAGCGACCAGAAATAATTTTCATCTATCTCACCTCATTCAAAAACTGTTGTAACTGTTTTCGTATTTGTAACTTACAATAAAACAACGTATTTTCAATATCACTAAGAGAACGAATCAAAGGATGCATAAAGTATTCCTTTTTTAAAGCTTGGTAAGAAGCATCATAATAATCTTCTCTTCGAGAAAGCTGCCAAAATAAATCCATCAAATTAGGATCTTTGGTAATCTCAGTTAACAACGCATCTTTTCGTTTTTGTAATTGACTTTCTGTCATCCAATCTTCCATCTGATCCAGATGTTTTCTTATCTTATCTTCTAATTCCATCGTCATGTCGAGTAGACGACTCGACTACACCTCTCTTTCTTATCTCGTGAGAGAAAGCCCATACCTTCGATTTTGGTTCTAAGGCTAACCAATGGCTCCTTGCTAGAAATTATCATACCGGCATCCTACCAACGATATAATAAATGCCGAACTGGCGCCCCCATCTATTACTATTGTATCATCTTCCTAGAACAAAAGGAAAATAAGTTTTCATATCCCAGTCGTTACCATCTGGGCTTTCTGCTTCATCGATAGCGTATTCTCCATTCTCCACAGACTTCACATCCGACAGTCACTGCCGTAGATTTTTATTTTTTCTTATTTTTATTACTATATAAACGCTTTCCTATATTTCTTTATTCCTTCAAATAATATGTTTTGACTCGCATTGATCTCTCTATCATGATCACTTCTACATCTTGGACAGATTCAATTTCGAACTAATAACTTTTATAGATATTTATATAATCATTCCTCCTTTGCTGTTCCTGTTTAACAAAAATATAGCAAACAAATGTACGTCCGTCAAGCAAATGACAAAACTTTCTCTCTTCCTTTTATAAATCGTTTCTTCTCTTGATTTATAATACATTGTCCTTCTCTTTTCTGTCTCAATTTTGAGTATGACCTTCCTATGATACAAAAGAAAAGAGATAAAAACTTATCTCATCATATCCATAAAAGAACGTACCAATTCCAATTGTTTCGACAATTGATTGATTTTATCTAACGCCGTCAACTGATAGCGTTCCTTCATTTCTTGTTCCATTTGCAAAATCGCATTACTATTACGGTTTAATTCTTTGTACCAGTAAGATTTTTCTCGTAAATATTGATAGAGTCTTGGATCATTCCGTATTTTTATTTGTACCGGTAATATCATTAGTCCTCAAAATATTTATACATCGGTCGTGGCTCATATCTTTTTTCTGGTACTGGCTTATGATTACTTAACTCTTGGACAAGGCCGATGGCTTTTTGGACACCATCGATGCCGCGCCGAACCGTTTCTAAATCCATATGTTTCACAAATTGTAACAAATCTTTGAAGGTCGCCGTCTCATTGACGGAAGAAGCAGATGCTTGATTCGTATTTTCTGCTTTTCTCTTTTCCTGTAATTGATACGGATCCCAAATAACACTATTTTCACCATACATATCATACATTTCATAAAATTTTTGCCATGTCATCTCCCCACGATTGACATACGAAACAAGAATTGGATGATTTCTTACAAATCCTTTAAACGTTTCCTTGGACATATTATCACCTATCATAATGTATGCGTTCGTTTGGAAAATGTTGTATGGATTTCTTCTTTAAAAGTCAAGGAAATCGTCAATTGTCATCAAGCGATCATCAATTTCCTTTAAAGATACCTTCTCTTTTTTCGGTACTGGTTTTTCATTTGTTTCTTTCGAAGAAACGTCCATTTCTTCATCATCATCTTTTGTCATCAAATGATCTTGGTAACAAAAAGCATCGATTAAGAGCCCCCCATGATGAATGTTACTTCCCGTAGAATAACGATCTAAAATAGGAATTTCTGTCGTTTTGATCTTGGTAATGTCTTCCCCTTTCAAGCCAATATAATCTTTACTCGTCAAAGTAAATACTTTTAATACATGATATGGGTTTCTCTTCACCTCACGAAGTAATAGCAAGCCACGACGTGCCCGTGATGTTTTCTCAAATTCTTGTAATTTCACGCGTTTTCCAGTACCATTTTCAGTAATAACAGTAATATAATCTTGGTTTTGTCCATCAAAATTACATGCCGATACAATTTCATCATCACGTAAGGTCATTGCTTTCACACCCGCTGTTTTCAATCCGACAATTGGAATATCTTCCCGATCAAACCAAAGACCATAGCCTGTTTTGGTCGCAAGGAAAATATCTGGTTTGGCCGTCGTAAAGACTGCAACGACCTCATCTTGCTCTTTTAATTTCATACAAGAAATAGGTTTCGAATATCTAGATACTTGAAAATCATGTAAACGACTTCGCTTGATCATACCCAACTTCGTAACAATAGTAATCTCTTGCGCAGAATCAAAATTAGAAACCGGAATTGCTGCAATGACTTGCTCTTCTTCTTCGATTTTGATCAAATTGCTAATATGCTTTCCAAGTTCTTTCCACTTACTATCCGGAAGTTCATGTACAGGAACGAACAAATAATTTCCCATATTTGTAAATAAAAGCAAGGTGTCTAACGTATTTTGCGCAAAGAAACCGAGCAGATAGTCATTCTCTTTTAACGTCATTTCTTCGGCATTGGATTGATAACTGCGATAACTCGTCCGTTTCACATAACCATCTTTGGTAACCGTAACAACAACATCCTCTTTGGGAATCATCTTTAATAAATCAATTTTAATTTCCGTAATTTCTTCTTTGATATCCGTAAGTCGTGGAAGAGCGTATTCTCTTTTGATTTTTCTAAGTTCTTCTTTCATGACACTTTTTAATTTCTCTTCATCTGCTAAAATCAATTCCAAACCGGCCACTACTTTTTGTAATTTGGCTAATTCTTCTTCTAACAAAGTCACATCGGTATTGGTCAATTTATAAAGTTGTAAAACGACAATTGCTTCTGCCTGCACCATCGTAAACCCATAAGCTTGTACCAAATTTTCTTTCGCGTTAGCTTTATTTTTACTGGAACGAATCGTTTGAATTACTTCATCTAAAATGGATAAACAACGAATCAATCCTTCCACGATATGTAAGCGAGCTTTGGCCGTTTGTAAATCGAATTGCGTCCGTTTCAAAATCACTTCTTTTTGAAACGCGATATAAGCATCCAAAATACCAATAAGTCCTAATTGTTTTGGCCGGCGATTATCGATGGCAATCATATTATAATTGTATGACACTTGCATATCCGTATTTTTTAAAAGATAATTGAGAACCAGTTCACGATTACAATCTTTCTTTAGATCAATGGCAATACGAAGGCCATCACGATCAGATTCATCGCGTACTTCCAAAATTCCATCAATTTTTTTGTCGATTCGAATTTCATCGATTTTTCGTACCATAGCAGCTTTATTTACTTCAAAAGGGATTTCCTCGATGATGAGGGACAATTTGCCTTTTTCTTCTAAAAAAGAAGTACGACTACGAATGATGACTTTCCCTTTACCGGTTTCAAACGCTTGCCGAATCCCATTTTTTCCTTCGACAATACCTCCCGTTGGGAAATCCGGTCCCTTCACAATTTCCATCAAAGTTTCTAGGCGACAATTCGGATTATCGATCCGATGAATGGTTGCATCGATCACTTCTCCTAGATTATGTGGTGGAATATTCGTGGCATATCCAGCCGAAATACCAGTAGAACCATTCACCAATAAATTCGGAAATTTGGCCGGTAATACCGTCGGTTCCAGCAAAGTATCATCGAAGTTCGGCGCAAACATGACCGTGTTTTTATCGATATCTTTCAATAATTCTTGAGAAATTTTCGAAAGCCTTGCTTCCGTATAACGATATGCCGCAGGACTATCACCATCGATACTACCATTATTTCCATGCATATCGATATAAGGATACCTACTTTTCCAATCTTGACTCATTCGCACCATCGCATCATAAATAGAACTATCTCCATGTGGATGGAAATTACCAATGACATCTCCAACCGTCTTGGCACTTTTTCGATAAGGACGATCAAAAGTATTCTTTTCCTTATACATCGAATATAAGATCCGTCTTTGGACTGGCTTTAATCCATCTCTAACATCGGGAATAGCCCGATCTTGAATGATATATTTCGAATATCTTCCAAACCGTTCTCCCATGATTTCTTCCAAAGAATAATGATAAATCTTCTCGATGATTTGTTGTGTTTCTTTCTTTTTGGCCATAATATCTTCCTTTCTATTCCGTGATCATCGAAATATAGTATTGATTGATATGATGTAATATTTTCTGTAAGTTTTTATCTTCTAACTTCGTCAACGAAAGACGATACTTGGAAAGCGTTTCTTTTGTAGAAATAAAGTCATTCTTTGGCTTCTTTTCCAACTCTTGTAATAGCGAATCTAAACACTTTAAATTTAAGCCTTCCATATAAGTCACATCGTCAATCAAATCATTGGCTAAACTATCCGTAAAAGCAATATCTTTGATTTCTTGTAGATGCGGATGGGTAATTTTTTTATCTTCCAAAAGTCCAATTAAAAAATCACGCTTTGAAGTAGAAGCTTGTGCTAATTTTTGCCCTTGATTAAGATCGTCCAAATCGATTTTTTGAATCAACTTGGGAAAGCAAAGGGAAACTTGCTCCATATTATCTTTATAAATAACCGCTTCTAAATCATGCAAATGAACACGAGATTTGCTCTTATCTTTTTCTCTACACAAATAGAAAAGCGCACAACCAAACTCACTCATTTCGGATAATAAATTATAGGTATCTTTACTGCTTAATGCCATTTACTTCGTCCTTCTTTCTATATTTGATAATCATCTTCTAGTGAAAATTCGACATTTTCATTGATCCATTGTTTTCTAGGTTCGACCGCATCCCCCATTAAGATGCTAACACGTTTTTCGGCAAGTAAGGCATCTTCGATTCCTACTTGAATTAAAGTACGTGTACCAGGATTCATCGTCGTTTCCGCTAGCTGATCTGGATTCATTTCACCAAGTCCTTTGTAGCGTTGAATTTCACACTTTTTATCGCCTACAATTTGTTTCATTTCATCGACCGTATATGCATACGTTTTCGTCTTTCCATCTCGAATTAAGAAAAGCGGTGGCATAGCCACATACAGATGTCCTGTTTCAATCAAAGGTTTCATATAACGATAGAAAAAAGTAAGCAATAGACATTGAATATGTGCTCCATCATCGTCGGCATCGGTCATGATAATCACTTTATCATATTCGATTTCATCGATATCAAAATTACTGCCATATCCAGCCCCAATAGTATAGATCATCGTATTGATTTCTTCGTTTTTTAAAATATCTTCAACTCGCGCTTTTTCCGTATTGATTACTTTACCGCGCAAGGGAAGAATCGCTTGGAAGCGCCGATCTCGTCCTTGTTTGGCACTACCTCCAGCCGAATCCCCTTCGACCAAAAACAATTCTTTCCGCGTGCGATCTTTCGATTGGGCTGGTGTCAATTTACCAGATAATGCACGCTCTTTTGGATTCTTGCTTTTTCCTTTTCTTGCTTCTTCCCGTGCTTTACGGGCAGCTTCCCGCGCACTTTTACTACGTAGAGATTTTTCGATAATTGCTTCGGCGATTTTTTTGTTTTCTTCTAAATAAAAAGATAGTTTTTCCGAAACAATGCCATCGACCGCGGTTCGCGCTTGTGGCGTTCCCAATTTTCCCTTCGTTTGTCCTTCGAACTGTAACAACTCTTCCGGAATTTTTAAACTGATGATGGCCGTTAGGCCTTCCCTAACATCGCTTCCTTCAAAAGCCTTTTCTTTGCCCTTGATGACCCCATGTTCCTTACAATAGTCATTAAAAACACGTGTCAAAGCCGTTTTAAAGCCCACTTCATGCGTTCCTCCATCGATCGTTTTGACATTATTGACGAACGAAATAATATTCTCACTATACGTATCCGTATATTGCATCGCAATCTCAACTTCCATTCGATCTTTGATGCCCGAAAACACCAATGTTTTATGAAGTGGTGTCTTATCCTCATTCAAATAATCGACATAAGCTTCCAAGCCGTTTTCATAATGAAAGGTTTCATGATGTTCATCTTCTTCATCGATGACTTCGATGGTTAGGCCCTTTAATAAAAAAGCCGATTCCTGCATACGTTCACAAATCGTTGTAAACGAAAATGTTGTCGACGAGAAAATGCGATCATCGGGCAAAAAACGAACTGTCGTACCAGTTCGTGAAGTACTACCAATCTTTTTTAGTGGAGCATCAACCTTTCCCCCATCATGAAAACGAATAAAATATTCTCCTTTATCACGATAGATGGTAACTTCCATCCATTTGGACAAAGCATTGACGACACTCGCTCCAACCCCATGAAGACCACCAGATACCTTATAGCCATCTGTTTCAAATTTACCACCAGCATGCAATACCGTATAGATGACTTCCGGGGTCGATTTGCCTGATGCATGCATTCCTACAGGTACACCACGCCCATGATCCTCCACACTGATTGATTTATCTTTATGAATGATAATTTTTATATAATTTCCATAACCGTTAATCACTTCATCAATGGCATTATCGACAATTTCCCATACCAAATGATGTAATCCGCGTTTGTCAGTCGAACCGATATACATACCTGGTCTTTTCCGAACCGCTTCTAATCCTTCTAGAATTTTAATTGAACTCTCATCGTATTTTGCCATATTTGAATCAACTCCTATCTTATTATATCAAAGCAAGCAGCAAAAAAAAAGAAACCAGACAGTTTTTGACAGTCAAGTTTGACGTTTTTTATTTGGTTTCTTCCTTAGACCATTTCTCTATCAAAGGCAAAAATTCCATTTGTAATTGATCGCGTCTTTCTTTGGTCGTCGCTTCAAAACGAGCCGTAATATTAGGTCCCGTATTAGATGCCCGAATACCTGCCCAACCATCGGTAAAAGTCAACCGTACTCCATCTATGTCGTTGATATCATAATGCTTTCCTTCTGCATATGCTTTGATCCGATCGACAACTTGAAATTTTATCGCATCAGGAGTAGCAATTTTGATTTCCGGCGTTGCATAATATTTCGGAATACCAGCAAGTAACTCCGAGACCGATTTCGTCGTATGAGTCAATCGTTCCACCAAGCGAAGACCCGCATACATTCCCGAATCAAAACCATAAAACTTATCACGGAAATAAACATGCCCTGACAACTCTCCACCAAAGATACAGTTCCAGTCACGGGTATTACGTTTGGTATAAGAATTTCCAACCCTAGAAGGCAAAGGCATTCCCCCAAGGCGACTCACTTCATCCGGAAGCGCTTTACTACATTTGACATCATATAAAACCCGTTTGTTCTCTGATTTGGGTAAAATATCACGAATCATCAGAATCATAAATAAATCGCCTGGAATATATTGTCCTAATTCATCAATGACACCAATGCGATCACCATCCCCATCAAAAGCAATACCTACATCGGCTCTTTGCGCTAAAACCGCTTCCTTAAGAGCTGTCAGGTTTTCTTCCACCGCGGGATCAGGATGATGGTTTGGAAAAGTTGCATCACTTTCTTCAAATAGCACCGTAAGGTCGATCGGTAGTTTAGAAAATAGTTTCCGTGCAAACAGAGATGTTGTTCCATTGCCACAATCGACAATGACCTTTAAAGGTCTAGAACCGCAAGTGATATTCTGTAGCAAGGCCGCAATATAATCATCGACAATAAGAAGATCACGAACACTACCACGGCCGGTATGAAAGCATCCAGCTTCCGTATAAGTATAAAAATCTTGAATCGTCTGTCCACAAGCATTCCCCGAAGCATCGAAAGCAAATTTAAAGCCGTTTTCGTCCTTGGGATTATGACTAGCCGTAACCATCACTCCACAATCGATATTTTCATGAATGCAAGCATAATAATACATCGGCGTAGTAACCAAACCGAGCGATACCACCGATACACCAGAATCCAAAATTCCTTCCATGAGCCCATGATAAAGAACAGGTGAACTCAACCGATTATCATGCCCAATGATACATTCTTTTTTTCCTAAATCGATCAGTTTCGATCCAAAACTCCGTCCAATCGTGTACGCAATATTCTCCGTTAAATCCGTCGGATATACCCCACGAATATCATATCCTCGAAAAATATATGGATTTATTTCTTTTGTTATTTTCATAGCATCCTCCCTTATCATTGTATCACAACCACGACAAAGAAAAAAACTAGAAATCTAGTTTTATTTGTATTTATCCATCATTTTCATCATTTGATTGATCTGTTTTTGTGATGGTTTTCGACCCATCTGCATCATCAATGCTTTTATCATTTCTTCGTTAATTGGTGGATTGTCTTTTAGATATTTTTGCATAAAATGTTTGGCTACAAAAAAGCCAATCACAAGTCCAGCAATGAGGCCACCAACCAAATATAAAATATCGACTACCAATTGTGGCATAGATATCCCTCCTTAACTCCTATTCTACAATATGTCTCAGCATCTTTCAAGCGTTTTTAATTGATCGAGCCAAAAATAATCAGACTCCCGAAAATCACAAACAAAATAATGATGATTCTTTTCTAACAAATAAGGAAAGAAAGAAGAATAATTACCGTTAGAAGTAATCAAAAGATGACTGGCTTTCACAATCAAAATCGATACTTCGTCACGATAGAGATCGTTCATAATATGCTGATTCCCACTTTTTGAATATTGCATTTTCTTATGCAACTGGATAAAAAGTCGCTTATCTAAAGCACGTTTATCAATAGAATCCGTTAATTGATCAAATAACTGAAAAGCATAAAGAACATCACTTTCATGCATAAAATAAATTTGTTTCATAATTTGAAACAACAACTCTGGTGCATCACGATACAATTTGGCAAACTCATTTTTCATAGCAAAAATATAAAATACCCTCACAATCCATCACCCAAGAATAGGATAGCAATTTTCCTCCTCAAAAAATGTCAAAAAAAGAAACTAGGAAAGAATTTTTTCTAGTTTCGCAACAATCGCATCGACCGTAAATCCAAAATGTTGAAGAACCTCTTCTCTACTACCGCTGATACCAAAAGTATTGACGGTAAAAAAGATATCTCGATCATAATTCAAGAAGTACCAACTTTGTATGTGAGAAGCCTCGATAACGATTCTAGGAACTGTATTTGGTAACAATGTTTGATGATAAGTATCATCTTGGGCCAAGAACCGTTCGATCGATGGCATACTGACTACCCGTAACGAAATCCCCCGTTCCAATAACACTTTCCGCACTTGAATCGCAAGTTGCAACTCTTCTCCCGTAGCAATTAAAACACCTTGTAATTCTTTCTCTTCCGGTTGGACCAGATATCCCCCGCAGCTAACATCTTTCACCGACGTGATATCAAAAACCGGAACAGTATTACGCCCCAATATCAAGGCACTCGGATTTTCACATTTTTCAAATATCGTTCGATAAGAACCTAATGTTTCATTGATATCCGCTGGACGGAACACCTCTAAATTGGGAATCGAACGCAACATGGCGAGCTGTTCAACGGGTTGATGCGTCGGTCCATCTTCACCGACCGAAATTGAATCATGAGAAAAGACATAGATAACTCCCAAATGCATGAGGCTACTCAACCGAAGGGCTGGTTTCAAATAATCCGCAAACGATAAAAAGGTAGAAACCACCGGCCGCAATCCCATCAAAGCAATCCCGTTAGCCATCGCTGCCATTGCATGCTCTCTTACACCAAAAAAGATATTTTTTCCCAAACGATTCGTACTAGAGAAATCACCCTGATCATCCAAATAAGTTTTGGTACTAGAAGAAACATCGGCACTTCCCGATAAAATCCAAGGAGAAACCTTGACAATTTCATTTAAAATCTGATGTGAAGCATCCCGCGTCGATTCCATACGAGATTCAGGAATCGTACAAATAATATCAGGCAAAGGAATGGCAACATTGTTAGATTGCATCTGTAAAAAATGATCCTTTTCCCCACCATCCCACGTTTGAAATTCCGCTTGCCATTTTTGATAAATTCCATCGACTCTCGTTTGAATCTTCGCTTTCAGCTCTTCCATACAATCTCTAGAAACCGTAAATGGAATATCGCGCGTATCTAATTTGTTTTTTACTTCTTGATAATCTGACTCTTCTAATGGTTTTCCATGGATAACATTGCTACCTTGATATTTCGAATATCTACCAATCATTGTTTTTACCTCGATGAGAGTTGGTTTATCCTTGCTTTCTTTGGCTTTGGTGATTGCATCATCAATCGCCCCAATATCTTCTCCATCTTCCACCGTTATCACATTCCAACCACTGGCTTGAAAACGAAGGGTAATATCATCTTGAAATGTTTTTTTGGTATCACTGTCTAAACACACATGATTAGAATCGTATAAAACAATCAAGCGTCCTAGTTTTAATGTCCCTGCTAAACTCGCTGCTTCATAAGAAATACCTTCCATCAAATCACCATCGCCACAAAGAGCAAAGGTGTAATGATC